>JAJAYT010000057.1 GCA_026786085.1 Microcoleus sp. CAN_BIN18
AGACAGTCCCCTAGATGCCGAACTGATTGAGGCATATCTTATGGATGGGGGGCTAAAATTTTCTCTGCTGTGCGTGGAAAATCGGGAAGATTTTGTGGCCGCGCTGGAAAAACACTGTTATGACATTATTTTGGCAGATTATATGCTGCCCTGTTTTAATGGGATAGCGGCCCTGGAAATTGCCCACACTACTTGTCCGGGAGTGCCGTTTATTTTTGTGTCGGCTACTTTGGGCGAGGAAGTGGCGATCGAAACTTTGAAAAGCGGCGCTACTGATTACGTTCTCAAACGCCGTTTGAAGCGGCTGGTGCCATCGATCGAGCGGGCGTTGCGGGAAGTTCAAGGAAGGCTCGATCGCAAAACAGCTCAAGCACAGCGTCAAGAAAGCGAAGACAGATTTCGGATGATGGCAGATACTGCGCCGGTAATGATTTGGATGTCGGACACTGACAGACTTGGCGATTACTTTAACAAAGTTTGGCTGGAGTTTACCGGTAGAACTTTCGTGCAAGAAATCGGCATCGGTTGGATGGAAAGCTTGCACCCCGATGACTTGCCACAATATATGGATGTTTACCGGAGAGCCTTCGATGCCCGCAGCGAGTACCGGATTGAATACCGTTTGAGGCGCTATGACGGGGAATATCGCTGGGTTGTGAGTACGGGCGTACCTCGGTATAGGCCCGATCGCACTTTTGCCGGTTACATCGGTTCTTGCATCGATATTAGCGATGCCGTGGCGGCAGCTACGCAACGAAAACAGGCAGAACAAGAACGCACTGCCGCCTTAGAAAACGAACAAGCAGCGAGGTTGCAAGCAGAAGAAACAGCTCAAGCGCTACTATCAGCAAACAATCGAATTACTAACATTCTCGAAAGCATTACCGACGCTTTTGTCGCCTTCGATTTAAACTTGAACTACACTTATGTCAACCACAAAGCTCAAGAACTTTTAGGCAAGTCACAATCCGAACTAATCGGTAAAAATATTGAGGATATATTTCCCAGGGCAGTCGATTTACAGTGTTACAAAATGGCAGCGAAAGCATTAGCAGAAAAGGTAATGGTTGAGTATGAAGAATTCGTGCCGTTATGGAACAAGTGGTTGAAGGTGCGTTTTTATCCTTCCGATTCCGGTTTGTCGGCTTACATCCAAGACGTTAGCGACCGCAAGCAAGCAGAACTGGCACTCAAAGCTAGCGAAGAAAAGCTGAGAATGTTGGCAGAATCTAACTTGATCGGAATTCTATTCGGCGATGTTGACGGCAGCATCAGTGAGGCTAACGACGAATTTTTGCGGATAGTAGGCTACAGGCGGGAACAGTTGGAGTGCGGGGAACTCCGCTGGATTGACATGACACCGCCGGAGTACCTACCACTGGACGAAATCGGCATCGCAGAGGCAAAGGCCGAGGGTGTTTGCACTCCCTACGAAAAGGAATACATTCGGTCTGATGGCAGCCGGATTCCGGTGTTGGTGGGGTATATTTTGTTGGGGGAAAAGCGGCAAGAATCAGTGGCTTTTATTCTTGATTTGACAGTTCGCAAGGAGTTAGAAAAACAACTGCGCGATCGAGCTGAGGAATTGGCGCGGGCGAACCGGATTAAAGACGAGTTTCTGGGAACTTTGTCCCACGAATTGCGGACACCGTTGAATGCGATGTTGGGATGGGCGCAACTGCTGCGTCACCGCAAGTTTGATGAAAAAACGACTGTTAAGGCTCTGGAAACGATCGACCGCAATACGCGATCGCTGACAACTCTGATCGATGATTTGTTGGACGTGTCGCAGATTATTACCGGCCAACTGTCGCTGAATTTGCAGTCGGTAGATTTGATTTCGACTGTTGAGGCTGCGATCGATACTCTCGCGCCCGCGATTGCGGCAAAAAATATTGAAATTATCACAGAATTCGACCAAGCTGCGGGGCGGATTTTTGGTGATTCTGGTCGGTTACAGCAGGTGGTGTGGAATTTGCTGTCGAATGCGGTTAAGTTTACTCCAGATGGCGGACAGGTGAGGGTGGCACTGCAAAAGGTGGAGAGAGTTCCGACTTCCCCATCCGCCTGCGGTGAAAATTGTTCGCCGCCTAGCGTGGAAATTGAAGTCAGCGACACGGGAGAAGGGATTGCGACAGAGTTTTTGCCGCACGTTTTCGAGCGCTTTAGCCAAGCTGACAGCTCTATGGCGCGATCGTACGACGGATTAGGTTTGGGTTTGGCCCTAGTGCGCCATTTTGTGGAAATGCACGGGGGGACGGTGCAAGCGACATCGGCCGGGAAGGGACAAGGATCGACGTTTTTGGTGAGATTGCCAATTAAACAGCGACAGGGCGAGGGCGAATTTTCTATTGCTGTCCCCGGGGAGTTTGTGGTTCGAGAAAGCAAGGCCAGATCCCCTGTAAATGAGTCTTTTGTCAGCAGCAACCTTTCGGGAGTGCGGGTGTTGATGGTCGATAGCGACGGTGAATCCCTGAATTTTGTGCGTACAGTGCTCGAAGATTGCGGGGCTGTGGTGGAGACGGCTGCATCGGGAAAGGAAGCTTTGGAGGCGATTTCAAGGCTGAATCCAGATGTTTTGGCGATCGATATCGGGATGCAGACCCCTGATGGAGAGGATCTGCTGCGTCTAGTGCGATCGCAAGCTGGGAAGGAAATTCCGGCGGTGGCCTTCACGGCGGCAGGTAGGGTAGAGGAACGGGTACGGGCGGTGCGGCAGGGTTTTCAAATTCATGTACCCAAGCCTCTTGATCCTGCTGAGTTGGTGGCGGTGGTGGCAAGTTTGGCGCTGCGCGCGATCGATTTTTGACTTGAGGTTTTTGTTTCGCTATTTGATTTTTCCGGCCCTGCCCGGTTCCAACTATCGACTAGATACCAATTGCACCCGGCCGGCATCCATTTCATCCATTAATAACTCTAAAGCCTCATAATCAATATCCGAGATGTAACCCAAACGGGTGAGCTCGTAGTTGATTTCGTTTTCAATGTCAGGCGTCAACTGCTTAATGTAAAGGGCTTTTTCTACAAGATGACGAATAGCGTAAGTTGCTTGCATATTAGCTCGGAGAACTCCGTACAGTTTGATTATCATCTGAACAGTCGATCGCGCGCGTGATCTAAATCAGAACTAACAAGTGATTTCAATTACATTGTTCAGTTGAATGTAACAGCTATGGCAAAGTCGATCGCAATTTTGGCAATTTCTAAGACTCAACTTGGTGGCCGACCAAAAAATAGTATAGTAGCTTACGTTTCCTCCCAAAATTTTGCGGAAACTTTCATAAAAAAGAGTAAATAAATAAAGATTCAGTAAACTATTGAAAACAACTGGTCGGTTTCCCTCAGAGCAAGTTAGGCTCGGATGTGTCAAGTAAGTTTAAGCTTACAACCTTCTAGCACAGTAGTTGAAAATACGCAGCAACCATAGGTTTGATATATGCAGACACTTCTTGCCCAGAAACCAATTACAGTGATTCGACCCCTAGATTACCTGAATGCAGCCACATCCGAAGAATTCGGACTGCAACTAACCACAGCAATTTCTACCCCCGGAGTTGTAGCGGTACTGGTAGATTTTGGCGCAGTCACATTTATTGACAGTGCCGGTTTGATGGCATTGGTTTCCGGCCTCAAGCAGGCGAAAAAAATGCAGCGCAGGTTTAGTATTTGCTCAGTTTCCGCCGGGATGAGGATGATTCTGGAACTCAGTCAACTCGATCGAGTTTTTGAGATATTTGAAAATGTCGAGAGCTTTCAAGCCTCCAACTGCTCAGTAAAAACAGACTGGTAGAGGCTGCTAAGGAGGCGAAAATAAGCCACAAAAAATAGCAAATTCGGTTAAATAGCCGAAAAGACAAAGGACTGCGGTTGGCGTGTTGGCAGATTTTGAGGTACGCTGCTTAAGAGTCGCAAATATGAGAGCGAGTCGAGCCGTGGCAGTAAAAATCGAAGAATTACTTACAGCAGAAATCAATCAGCCTGCTCGTTATCTGGGAAACGAGTTGGGGGCTGCGCACAAGCCTTGGGATACAGCGTCTGTGCGCTGGGTGCTCACTTACCCAGAAGTGTATGAAGTTGGTGCTTCCAATCTGGGGCACATCATCCTTTACAATATTTTGAATGCTGGGCCGAGACAGTTGTGCGATCGAGCTTATTTGCCGGCACCAGACTTAGCAGCAAAACTTCGATCGACCAAAACACCCCTGTTTGCCGTAGAATCCAGGCGATCGCTCACAGAATTTGATATTCTAGGCTTCAGCCTCAGCTACGAACTCGGAGCCACAAACATTCTGGAAATGCTGGATTTAGCCGGCATTCCCCTAACTTGGCAAGAAAGAGCGACAAATGCCCAAAATGGCGCAGATTTGCCGCTGATTTTTGCTGGCGGCCAAACGGCCACTTCCAATCCCGAACCCTACGCTGACTTTTTTGACTTCATCGCTTTGGGAGATGGAGAAGAATTGCTGCCGGAAATTGGCTTAATTTTGGCAGAAGGTAAAGCTAATAATTTGAGCCGAGAAGCATTGCTGCTGGATTTAGCGCAAATTCCCGGCGTTTATGTCCCGCAATTCTACGATATGGCGGCCGACGGTTCTGTTCATCCCAACCGCCCCGAAGTTCCAGAACGAATTTTGCGCCGCGTGGCGACTCCGATTCCAGCTTATTCGATCGGGCTAGTTTCCTATGTTCAGACAGTACACGATCGGCTGACAGTAGAAATCCGCCGTGGTTGTACTCGCGGCTGTCGCTTTTGTCAGCCGGGAATGCTGACTCGCCCCGCGCGCGATGTGGAACCTCAGCAAGTTGTAGAAGCGATCGAACAAGGGATGAAAGCCACCGGGCAC
>JAJAYT010000058.1 GCA_026786085.1 Microcoleus sp. CAN_BIN18
ATAGCGGAGGTACATAAAATTATTTTGGCTTTTCTCTGCCACAACTGCCACAAACTGTTCCCGGCTCAAATTTTGACGGTTAATCCAATCCTGAATTGACGAACTATTGCTGGTGCGTATTTCAATATAAGCCTTGACATCTTCCAGACTTTCGGCATTATATTGCATCAAATCGAAAACCTGATGATTTGGCAAAGGCAGAGTTTTCGGCTGTTTCGAGACAATAAAATAAACATTATCGGGCAAAGCATCCGGCAAATAGAGGACATTGCTACCTTTTCCCTGATCCGTCAAATCAACTTCATCCAGCGCATCCACCACAAAAATCAACTTTTGCCAGCCCAATTTAGCGCTAACTTCCCCCAACAACCGACTTAAAAAATTGCCATCTGTCGTCGCATTCTCCGGCAATCTTGGATAATCGAGTTTAAAGACTTGAATTAACTGAGTGCAGACATTTTGCAGAAATTGCTTTGGCTTGACAGTGCCTTGAGATTGCGAGTTAAAATGGACAATGCAGTGGCGCTTCAGCAGCAACACAAACATCGCCATAATCGAACTCTTCCCGACACCCGGATCGGCTTCTAAAACAAAGTAACCTTTCGGATTGTCCAGCAAGAAGCGGATCATTGCGTCAAACACAAATTTCCGGCCGGTAAAGTCTTGAACTTTCTCATTAATAATCGTTTCGCACTCGTAGGGAAGCGGCAATCTCGGCGCGGAAGTATCAACTAATCTTTGCAGCAAATCCTGTATTTGCCCTAAATCGTCGCGGATGCCAAATTCTATTGATGCCAATTTCGCCATCACTTGACAAATCTGCTGCTGAGTTGCCACAGCCTCCAATTTATCGAGGATTTCGCCATTTTGCAGCCCCAAATCCTTGAGCTCAGCCAAAGCAACTTGGTGCAGATTCAACACCATCGCGGCAAACTTCTGCCCACCAGTCTCGGCATCCTGTTTCAGCACTTCCCGAAACGCTTGCGGGAAAGTTGCGTGCAGTTTCTGCGCCACAAACTGCACGATTTCACCATCGAAGGATTTACACTCACTCGCAGCGAATCTGTTGACAAAAATCCCCCAATCTTCCGCAGTCAATCCCGTAACTTCATCAAAACTATCAGCCGAAAATATCTTAGTAAGTTGGTCTTCGGAAATCTTTAAAACACTTGACGAATCGGTAACTTCTGTGTTAATATTAATCCAATATGTAATACTTTCCTCGGCTAATTGGTTGAGTTCTGTTTCAGGCGAAGGCAGATGCTTAGATTTGGCAAGTTCTTTTAATTCAGTCGATCGCGCCACCGACTTGAGAATATAGCCGATCGCCTCACCCGCCGCCCTAGTCAAATCGTGATTGTCCAGGATATGCTTATTCTTAGCCAAGCGATCGACCATTTTGTTGCCAATATCACTCGCCAGCAGATTCCCAGTCAAACTAGCAGCAATCGTCGCTAAGGCAGAAACACCCACAACTGCGATCGGGCCACCAATCATCCCGGCTGCGGCATCAGCCAAAGGCCCCGATCCACTCAGGACATTAGCAATAACCTGCCCGACAGTCATCACCGCGCCGCATCCAACCAACCTAGTTTTAAATATTGCTAAATCTATCTGTGGCATAAATTAAATATTTTTCTGACTTTGCCGTAGTTTAGCGCGGCGAGAGAATTGCCACAAGGTAGAAATGTGCAAAAAGGCATTGGTGTCAACAAACGCTTTAAATCTGCAGTTAAACCCGCAGTTAAACCCGCAGTTAAACCCGCAGTCCGGCGGGGGTTCAAACCCCGCCTCAAAGCGAAAGTCCGGCGGGGGTTCAAACCCCCGCCTCAAAGCGAAAGTCCTCTGAAGAGGACTCAAGAACTCATTAGTCCTCTTCAGAGGACTTTCGCTATTAGACAGGGGTTTCAACCCCTGGCGGCCTTTGCGGCTAAGCGGCCTTTGCGGCTAAGCAGTCTTTACGGCTAAATTGTAAATTTTACCAACTACAAAACAGCCGCCACAGTAGCCATCAGCAACCCTTGAAACAATTTTATTCCATCAGTTTCGCCCAACATTGGATCGGAAGCCCTCTCAGGATGCGGCATCATTCCTAACACATTGCCCTGGCGATTGCAAATCCCCGCAATATTATTTAACGAACCATTCGGATTACCAGCATCGCTAATTTTGCCCGCCTCTGTGCAGTAGCGAAATAACACTTGATCGTGTTCTTCTAATTCTGCCAAAGTATCGGCATCAGCATAATAGTTGCCTTCACCGTGAGCGATCGGCAAATCGATGATTTCACCCGAACTATAGGCCGAAGTCCAGGGAGTATTACCGCGTTCAACTTTTAAGGAAGTGCGATCGCAAATAAAATGCAATCCCGCATTCCTCACCAGAGCACCCGGCAATAAACCAGCTTCAGTCAACACCTGAAAACCGTTGCAGATGCCGAGTACAAGCTTTCCTTGTTTCGCGTGTTCCGCCGTAGCCTGCATCGCCGGAGAAAAACGGGCGATCGCACCGCACCGCAAATAATCTCCGTAACTGAAACCACCAGGGATTACAATGATATCAATATCCGAAATATCGGTATCTTCGTGCCAAATCATCCGCGTCGGTTGGTGCAGTAACCCTTGAGTTACCCACACCACATCGCGATCGCAATTTGAACCGGGAAAAACAATAACTCCAAACTTCATTTTTATACCCCTGCTGTCTCGACAGGTACAGCAATTGCAGTCAAATCAAAGCGATAATTCTCAACAACTGGATTCGCCAAAAGTTGGTCGCAAACGCGATCGAGTTGTTCGCGCGCCTCCGACTCAACCGCAGCAGTCAGCGTCAATTCAACATACTTCCCGATTCGCACGCCCTCAACATTGTCGTATCCCATGTGTTGCAAACCAGATTGTACGGCAGTGCCCGCCGGGTCTAAAACCGAAGGGCGGAGTGTAACATAGATTTGGGCAAGATATTTTTGAGTCACAGCAATGCGTAGGTGATGCGAAAGTTAGAGCTATTTTATCCTACAACCCGATCGCCATTTGCACAGCCCCAAGTAAGCTAGCCTAGATATACCGATAGATTTGATTCCAGCAGATTACACAAAAAAATTATGAGAACCAACCGCACCCGCAGTCAGGAGCGTATTGTACACTTACTCAAGCATTTGAATCGATCGCTCTCAGCGCAAGATATCTACTTAGAACTGCGTAACAGCGACCAAAGCATGGGCTTAGCAACCGTTTATCGCTCCCTCGACGGTTTAAAGCGAGAAGGCTTGGTGCAAGTCAGAACCCTCGCCAGCGGTGAATCTCTCTACGGTGCCGCCCACCAAGACCAACATCACTTAACTTGTCTGGAATGCGGCGCGTCTTTTCCGATTAATCAATGTCCCGTTCACCATTTAGAAAGCCAATTACAACAATCTCACTCTTTTAAGATTTACTATCATACTTTGGAGTTTTTCGGATTGTGCGATCGATGTACCCTCGCTCAAGAATCACAGTTAACAGTTGACAGTTGACAGTTGACAGTTGACAGTTAACCGCAGGAAGAAGGACAAAGGACAAAGAAATAAATAGGACTGATCTCAAATCCTGTAAAACCCAAATGATATCGGAGTGCGAGCATCCCACTCGATCGAACTTGCACTCAAGAACCCTGCACTCCTGCACTTGAAAAATTATGATTCCCAGACAAACGGAAACGAGCAATTGAAAAAAATAGTTCCACCAAACATCGCAAAGCCCCAGCCAGCAGCCAAAAGAGCGTAGGACTCCAGATCAGAAAAAGAAATAGGTGATAGTATTTAGATTCTTAGTTGGAAATTTGAAATTTAAGAATTGTCAACGACTTACTCTGCAAGGGTTTGCGACTTGCCAGCCCGATCGCGATTTGTCTTAGCTCTTACTCAAAGTCAGAGTTTTAGTAACTTAGATCACAATTTAAGCCGATCGAGACTGGCAGAAACTACAATTTCTTGGGCCCCAAAGGCAGTTAAGAAATTGATCGGGGCTAAAATCAGTTTATGCTCAAGCTTGTGAATTCCGGCGGGCGAATCATATATGTTCAGAATGTTTTTACACTAACTATTTCGATATGATCAGTAGTTTCTCCGAACCCATTTATTGTCCGAATCTTAGCTGTCCCGAACCGCGCAATACCTTTGGCCGCCAGCACTGTGCAGCTTGCGAAACCGCTTTAATTTATCGATATTTGTGGGCGGTGGGCCCAGCAGCCGAGGCAGTGCCCGCAGGTCAGGTAATCGCCGATCGATATTTTGTCATTGCACCCCAAATCTGGCTCGATAGCCGTCCAGTTCTGCCTCCAAGCGCCCCCGAACAACTGCCGGATACGATTATGCCTTACCTACATTTGTATCCCCAACGGCTGCATACGCCCGAAGTATACGGTTTTTGTTCTCTGGGGGAAGCAGCGGAAACGACAGAGGTGCTGTTGTTGGAAAATGTGCCGATCAATAATTTCGGTAGCCTAAATCCTTCTATTTTACAAGCTTGGTCTGGGACAACCGCCGCCCGCCAAGTTTACTGGCTGTGGCAAATGCTCCAAATGTGGGCGCCGCTTTCGGAACAAGGAGTCGCTTCCAGTTTGCTGGTACCCGAAAATTTGCGGGTGGAAGGTTGGCGGGTACGTCTGCTGGAACTGCACAAGGGCAATTTTGTACCCACGCTACGGGATTTGGGAGATGTGTGGTCAGGTTTGGTGGAATCGGCCAGGCCAGAGGTGCAGTCGAAACTTGGAGAGATTTGTCAGTTTATGCGCCGCAGCAGCATGAATTTCGATGCTCTCGCCCTAGAACTCAACGATTTACTATTAGAAGAAGCCGCTAAATTGCCTCTGCATTTAGAAGTAGTAGGCATGACCGATACCGGGCCGCAGCGATCCCAAAATGAAGACAGTTGCTATCCGATTGCTACTGATTTACAATTTAGCAAGCAGGCGGGCGGCGACAAGCTAATTCCTTACTTGACAATGGTTTGCGACGGGGTTGGAGGTCACGAAGGAGGAGAAGTTGCCAGTCAATTAGCTGTGCACTCTCTGAAATCTTTAATCCAAAATTTGCTCGCAGAAATCGCTGAACAACAAGAGTTGATGACGCCAGTAATGGTAATTAAGCAACTCGAAGAAATAGTCAGAGTTGTGAATAATGTGATTTCTGCTCAAAATAATGAGCAGGGAAAAGAGTTGCGGGAACGGATGGGGACGACTTTGGTGATGGCTCTTCAATTGCCTCAAAAAATCAAAATTTCTGATGATTTGCCGATCGCAAATAGCCACGAACTTTATTTAGTTAATGTTGGAGACAGTCGCGCTTATTGGATTGGCAAAGATTACTGTCATCGGCTGACGGTGGATGATGATGTCGCGTCAAGAGAAGTGCAGTTAGGACACAGTTTATACTGGGAGACTCAATTGCGATCGGATGCAGGAGCTCTAACTCAAGCTTTGGGCACGCGGGATGGCGATTTCCTCCGACCAATAATTCAGCGATTCATTGTCGAAGAAGAAGGCTTGCTGCTGCTATGTTCCGACGGTTTGACTGACAACGATTGGGTAGAACAGTCTTGGGAAAATTACGGCCCTCCGGTGCTCGACGGCAAAATGTCTTTGGAATCTGCGGTTCAGTCTTGGATTCGCCTCGCCAATGAGAAAAATGGTTACGACAACACTTCCGTCGTGGCGACTCACTGTCGGATGTCGCCGGAGAGATTGGTACTGTTTCCTCCGGCAACTGCGTCAACGGGGGTGTCGCTGCCAATGTCAGCATCGGTGTCGCTACCGGCTTCAGCGTCGATGTCCCTTCCGCAGTCCCTCCAAAAGTCCGGGAGGATGCCAGAATCTCAGTTATCAGAATCGTCCAAACAGTTGCTGTACGCCGAAAGTTCCCCGGCGGAACCAGTTCAAAAAACACAGAAATCCCAGCTTTTGCTGCCCCTGCTGGGACTGTTGGTGTTGATGTTAGGCGGTGGTGCTTTAGGTTTGTGGGTGCGCAGTCTCCAAAGCCCACAGCCAGAGCCCGAACCACTTCCGCCACCGCCGGAAACTATTGCCCCGACTCCTGCGGACATTCCTTCGCCTGGTGCCGAGATTCCGTCGCCGTCGCCCGAATCAACTCCTGCCGAGATTCCGTCGCCGTCGCCCGAATCAACTCCTGCCGAGATTCCCTTGCCCGATGCCGAGAGTCCCTCGCCATCGCCGCAGTAAAGGGGGCGAATTAAGCAGAAAATTTCAAAAAATGCAGATACTTTCCGGCGGCACGGTGACTCGAACGCTATCACCAACTTTGTGCCGCTGCAAGTCATCTCTGTGCAAGTTTTGTCGGCGAAGGGCGATCGAGCTTTTCGCAGTCAAACGCACCGTATAACGCGTATCAGTGCCAATATAGATAGCCTCTTCTACCGTTCCCGGCCAGCTATTTTCAACATCACAATCAGCCGGATAAATAGTAGCTTTTTCGGGTCGCAACACCAGGGTAACAACTTTCCCAGCGGGCAAATCTTCTGCTGTGGTAACTAACACAGGCAACTGCTGATCAACCAACACAATTATTTTACCCTGCTGCTTTTCTACTACTCGCCCGGTCAAGAAATTGCTGTCTCCAATAAAATCAGCAACAAACCGCGTTTTAGGATATTCATAAATATCAACAGGCGTCCCGACTTGTTGCAGTTTTCCTCCCTCCATCACTGCAATTCTGTCCGACATAGTTAGCGCTTCTTCTTGGTCGTGAGTTACATAAATAAACGTAATTCCCAATTTTTGCTGCATTTTTTTTAACTCTAATTGCATCTCTTTGCGCAATTTTAAATCCAGCGCTCCTAAAGGTTCATCCAACAGCAAAACAGACGGTTGTTTGACTAATGCTCTTGCTAGCGCTACTCGCTGCTGCTGTCCCCCTGACAGTTGGCGAGGATACCGTTTTTCTACATCCGTTAACTGTACTAATGCTAAAGTTTCCGCCACGCGATCGCGAATTGTTTTTTGAGGCAAATTCTCCATTTCCAACCCAAATGCGACATTCTGTGCTACTGTCATGTGCGGAAATAAAGCATAATTTTGAAATACCGTATTCACTGGGCGGTGAAATGGCGGGCGATTTTGCATCGCTTGGCCGTGAATATAAATTTCGCCCGCTGTGGGAGTTTCAAAACCTGCGATCGTTCGCAAAGTTGTAGTTTTGCCGCAGCCAGAAGGGCCGAGCAAAGAAAAGAATTCGCGATCGAAAATTTGCAGGTTGATGTTGTCTACAGCTAAGAAATCTTGACTGCGGGCACTTTTAAATACTTTGGAAACTTCTCGGACTTCTACGGCGTGCATTATTATCTATCCTAATAGAGTGCGGATTGCGCACCAACTAATCTTGTAGGGTGCGCATTGCGCACCGGTTGACCGGCGTTTCAGTGATTTGTAGGGTGTGCACTGCGCACCAGTAGTTTGTAGGGTGCGCATTGCGCACAGGCTTATCTGACGCACACCTAAAGCAAGCCTTGGTTACAAATTAAATCGGTGCGCAGTGCACACCCTACAAACTGGTTGACTTTTTCGGTAGACATTGCGCACGTTACAAGATCAGCCGGTGCGCAGTGCACACCCTACTTTACTACTAAAAATTAAAGTAAACCCGTCCCGATACCTGTTTTCTTTCTACTTTCCAGCCCCTGCTTTAACTTCTGTCCAAGCGCGATCGTACAATGCAGTTGCTTTCCCAACATCCTCCAAGAATTTCATTTTACCCAGCACCGCAGCCGGCGGGTAAATCTGAGGATTCTTCAAATCTTTGGGATCGATTAAACCTCGATCGACTGCTACTTTGTTCGGCGAGCCGAAGCGGGTAAAATTAGAAATTTTTGCGCCTACTTCAGGCTGTAAAGCGAAGTTAATAAATTTCTCTGCTAACTCTTTGTGAGTCGCACCCTTGGGAATTGCCATGTTGTCAGAAAAGATGATTGTTCCTTCTTTTGGAATAGCGTAACGGAGATTAGGATTCTCTTTCATCACCTGAAAAATATCGCCACTCCATTCCATTGTCAAATTTACTTCTCCTTGATCGAGCAAAGCTTGACCCGTGTCTGGGACGAAAGCTGCAATCATATTTTTATTTTTAATTAGCAAATCGCGGGCTTTGTTAATCTCTTCGGGATTGGTTGTATTTGGGTCTAATCCTAAATACATTAAAACGGCGGCTAAGGTGTATCTGGCATCATCTTGCCATGCTATTTTCCCCGTATATTTAGAATCGAACATCGCCGCCCAACTATTGATTTCTGTCTTGGTTCCTTTCAAGTTGTAGCCAATTCCCATAGTTCCCCATTGGTAAGGCAGGGAATATTTATTTCCGGGGTCAAAAGATTGATTTATAAACTTAGAATCGAGGTTTTTTTGGTTGGGAATATTTTGAATATTTAGTGGCTCAATCATGTCTTCTTTAGCCATGATTTTCACCATGTAATCGGCGGGAAATATTAAATCATAACCGGGGTTTCCCTGTTTGAGTTTGGCATAGAGTGTGTCGCTGTTCTCGAAGGTGTCGTATTGAATTTTAATATTGTTCTCTTTCTCGAATTGGGCGATCGCTTCTGGGGCAATATAACTTGCATAATTGTAAATGCTGAGGACTTGCTGCTGGTTGCCGCCTGTGCGACTACAGCCGAAAACCACCGTTGCACTCATCACAAACAATAGTAGGAAAGTCAGGAGGCGTTTCATAGGTTTTGTTGGCTACATAAAACAATAATTATGACATAAAAAGCAATTTAGTCAACTTTTCTGAACTCTTAGCGATGACACAACCAGCAATAAGGAAGCCAACAACATCAAAGTTGAGATGGCATTAATCGCTGGCGTTACTGCAAATTTTATCATGCCGTAAACCAATAGTGGCAGCGTCATCGAACCGACGCCGGTGGTAAAGAATGTCACGACAAAATCATCGAGAGACAGAGTAAAAGCCAGCAGTGCGGCGCTAAAAATAGCGGGCCAAATCAGAGGGAAAGTGATGCGCCAAAAAGTCCGCCATTCGTTAGCGCCCAAGTCAAAAGCTGCTTGTTCTAATGTCGGATCTAGTTCCGCTAAACGTGCCCTGACAGTAATCGTCACAAAGGAGATATTAAAGACAACGTGACCGATAATTACGGTTGGTAAGCCGAGGTTGAGGCGAATTCCGGTGAGATTTTCGACGATCCGAAATACTAGGGTAAAGAAAACTAGCAGCGAAATGCCGATCGTAATTTCCGGCATAATAATCGGCAAAAACAGTAAAGCTTCCACTGCTTTGCGCCCCGGAAAATGAAAGCGTTCCAGTGCTAGCGCCAGCATTGTACCAAAAATTGTCGCTAACACAGTCGAAACGGCTGCAATTAGTAAGCTGTTGTTGAGTGCGGGCAAAATTCCGCTGCTGGTGCTCGTAGCAATCGTCGCGCCTGCACTGCTAAATAAACTGCGATACCAGTCGAGGGTAAAACCGCGCCAGACGGCATTGAATCTGGAGGTGTTGAAGGAGTAAATAATTAAGATCAGAATTGGTAAATAAAGAAAGGCAAATGCTAGTGCAGCTTGTACCCAAAGCCATTTTTTGCCGATCGCGCGCACGAGCAAATCTAGTTTTATTTTAGTCATTAGTCATTAATCATTAGTCATTAGTCATTAGTCATTAGTCATTAGTCATTAGTTATTAGCCATCTTAACCTAAATGTAGGGTGCGCACTGCGCACCGAACCCTATTGAGTGTCATCAGAGACGCGGAAGTAAACCAAAACAGGAATCAATATGATTACTGTTAACAACATAGAAAGCGCCGAACCAAAAGGCCAATCGCGAGCTTTCATAAACTGATTTTGAATCAAGTTTCCCACCATTACTGTTTTAGCTCCGCCCAATATATCTGGAGTAATAAAAGCGCCAACTGTGGGAACAAAAACTAAAATAGAACCTGCAACAATCCCGCGAGTTGTTAATGGTAAAAACACGCGCCAGAAAGTCCGAATATCGTTTGCCCCTAAATCTTGAGCAGCTTCTACTAATACAAAATTGAAGCGTTCTATGCTAGAATATAAAGGCAAAACCATGAAAGGTAAATAACCGTAAATAAGACCGATCGCCACAGCGAAAGGCGTAAACAGCAAGTTTAACGGTTCGGTAATAATTTGCAGGCTTTGCAGGGCGGTGTTAACTACTCCTTCGCTGCGCAGCAGAATTATCCAGGCGTATGTCCTCACCAGAAAATTAGTCCAAAATGGAATAATTACCAGCAACAGCAAGGCATTTCGCCAGCGGGGAGGACGGGTGGCGATGAAAAATGCTAGGGGATAGCCAACTAAAAGGCAAGCAACGGTTGTTAAAAAAGCTAAAAAGAGCGATCGACCAATTACGCCTAAAAAAAGTCCGCTGAACAAACGCTGGTAGTTGCTGAGAGTAAATATCCAAGTAACGCCGCCGTAAGTACCGCGTTCTAAGAAACTGTACAAAAGTACAATTAGGACTGGTAAAATGAAGAAAATTATCAGCCATGCGGTGGCGGGAAATAAGAGCAGTAACAGGTTATACGATTTTCGATGTTCGATTTGCGATTTGCGATCGGGAAGGATCGATTTCATAAGAGTTTGTGGCTACCCGTGCGTATAGGACTAATAATGCCACACATTTTATATCAAATCCGCAGGTCAAGCCGCACCATTTATTTAGGGGCAGAATTCGGGCTTTTACCTTCGGGCGATGGTAACTGCCGGTTTAAGTCAATATTCAAGTTTTCGCGGCGGAATTGGAAGCGGAAGACGACTTTGCGATCGCCCGCTGCATTTTGAGTCTGATTCGCATCTAATTCTCCCCGCCCGGAAACTAATACTTTCTGCTGCAATTGGGCTTTTTTAGGAAAATTCACCTCATCTGAAAACATATAATTAGAAACAGCTAAAGCCCTTCGCAAACTCAGTTCCAGATTTTTTGGTTCTGCACCGGCAGAACTGGTATGTCCTTCAATGACAACGCGGGAAATTTGTTTTTCAAACTGTTTGTTAGCAAAAAGCACTTGGCTGTAAATGGGAATGAAGGCTTGTAAAAACTTTTTGCCTTCGGGTTTGAGGACGGAACTGTTATTATCAAACAAAATACGATCGCGAATACTGACATCTCCGGTTCCGGGGTCAACTGTAAAAACATCTTTGTTGCCAATTTTACCCTCTAAAGCATTGACAATAATCTGCGGTAGTCCTTGAAATGCGTTTTGATATTGCTGCAATTCCTGTCGCAGTTTTTCCGCCTGAAGGATTTTTTCATCCAGCAGTTTCACTTTTTCGCTGAGTTGAACTTGGACAGTGATGAACAAGAGGGCGAACAACATCAGCAAGCCAGACATTAAATCGCCGATGGACAGCAGGACGCTGGAATCTTCCTCTTCTTCTATTTCCGGTGAATTGTCTAAATCTGATAAATCTCTCATTTTTGCACTGTGGCTGATTTGTTAATTAGTTTGTAGTCAGGACTTTAGTCCTCTCTCATTACAAGGACTAAAGTCCTTACTACGAACGTTGGCAGTGAGGACTTTAGTCCTCAACCTATTTCTAAATATCATCCCAAGCGCGACCATAGTCTCTAACTGGATATTCAGTCCACAAATGATGCAGCCATTCCCGTCCATAATATTGTAAATACCAGTGAATGCTACTTTGAGCGTAATCATAAGCAGACTTTACCCATAAATGTTTGACAGGATTGTTGTGGATATAATTCAGCGTTGTATAGTAATGGCGTTCCGAACGAATAGCTCTATCACTGTAACTATACCAAACTGTTCGACCACCTGTAGCTCCATCTTCAAGATTCCATTGACGAGAGGTTGCGCCATGAACCGAATGAAATAATTTACTTAAATCGTTAAAGTTCGTAACCTGCACCAAAAGATGATAGTGATTGGGTAATACAACCCATGCCAGTATTTCCATACCTTTAGCTACAAATGCCTCAAATAGCCGATCTAGGAGTTGCTGGCGGCGGGATATATCTACCATGTAATACTTATGTTCGTAACAAGTGGCTGTCAGCAGGTAAAAAGTGTGATCGCGTATTAGATGTGGTGGTCTGTGGGGTGGGTAGCCTTTGGCTAAGCGTTGTCGAACTAATTCAGCACGTTGTTCTGGTGTCAGCGTCCGGTACTCGTACATGATATGTAAATTTTAAATTTTGTAGTAAGGACTTGGGTTATCATTATAAATATAACTTTCCCCAGTTCGTAGTCAGGACTTCAGTCCTTCTTGAATGCGGACTAAAGTCCTCACTACGAACCAGGCTTTTAGGTTCGTAGTCAGGACTTCAGTCCTTCTTGAATGCGGACTAAAGTCCTCACTACGAACCAGGCTTTTAGGTTCGTAGTCAGGACTTCAGTCCTTCTTGAATGCGGACTAAAGTCCTCACTACGAACCAGGCTTTTAGG
>JAJAYT010000059.1 GCA_026786085.1 Microcoleus sp. CAN_BIN18
GGTGCGGATGCCAAAGGCTAAGAATGCTGCTAAGCCGATCGTCTTAATTCCTTCTATCCAAGGATTCTCGGTATCTTGCGGTGGTTTTTGGTCGGCTGACTTGTCTAGACGAGTCATAAGTATTTAAGTCACTGGGCTAAATACAAATTATAGACTTAATTCGGAGTTTTTTGAGGAAATCTGCAAAATCTTTGCGGGCAGGGGGAGTTTTTGTATTATCTGGTTGAGTCAAGTGCATCTAGGATCACTATAGAAGTTATAAATTTTCCAAAACCTAGTTTATAGTCATTACTATTTTTAAAGCTATTTTAATGGTAAGATTTGTCCATGCTTCTACGCACATTAGTGATTGAATTATAGCTTATGCCGACCACATCAAGTTTGTTAATCCGTCGCGCTCGCGTTCTGTTACCGGACGGCGAGTTTTTGGTAGGGGATGTCTTAATCTCCGATGGTAAAATTGTTCGGGTTGCTCCTGAAATTGCGGAATCTGCCGATCGCGAAATAGATGCGCGAGGCTTAACTCTGTTACCCGGAGTAATTGACCCGCAGGTACACTTCCGCGAACCGGGTCTGGAACACAAGGAAGACTTGTTTACCGCTAGCTGTGCGTGCGCTAAGGGCGGTGTGACATCATTTTTGGAAATGCCGAATACGCGACCTTTGACCACAACCCAAGCCGCCTTAGATGATAAACTAAGCCGCGCTTCCCAGAAGTGTTTGGTCAATTACGGCTTTTTTATTGGTGCAACGCCCGAGAATTTGCCGGATTTGTTGGATGCGAATCCGACTCCGGGGATTAAGGTGTTTATGGGTTCGATGCACGGACAGCTTTTGATGGATGGAGAGGAAAATTTAGAGCGAGTTTTCTCTAAGGGCGATCGATTAATTGCAGTACACGCCGAAGACCAAACTAGAATTAATCAGCGTCGTCAGGAATTTGCCGGCAGTACCGATTTAGCTGTGCACTCGCAAATTCAAGACAATCAAGCAGCCTTGTTAGCCACTCAGCTAGCCGTAAAACTTTCTAAGAAATATCAACGCCGACTGCATATTCTGCATCTTTCAACTGGCGATGAAGCTGAGTTTTTGCGGCAAGAAAAACCGAGTTGGGTAACGGCGGAAGTAACGCCACAGCATTTGTTGTTAAATACCAGCGCATATCAGAAGATTGGCAGTTTAGCTCAGATGAATCCGCCATTGCGCGAACCTCGCGATAACGAAATACTTTGGCAAGCTTTACTCGACGGCGTAATTGATTGTATCGCCACCGATCACGCGCCACACACTTTAGAAGAAAAAGCTCAAGAGTATCCGAATACGCCGTCGGGAATGCCCGGAGTTGAAACTTCTTTGCCTTTAATGCTGACGCAAGCAGTCGAGGGAAAGTGTACAGTTGCGCAAGTTGCTAATTGGATGTCTGCCGCTGTTGCTAAGGCCTATAAGATTCCGAACAAAGGGGCGATTGCTCCTGGTTTTGACGCCGATTTAGTGTTGGTAGATTTGGACAAATACCGCCCGGTTGTCGGAGCAGAAATGGCGAGTAAGTGCGGCTGGAGTTCCTTTGAAGGTTGGAATTTAACTGGATGGCCTGTGGTGACGGTTGTGGGAGGAAAAGTAGTTTTTGAGAATGGGAAATTGGATACAAATGTCAGGGGAGAAGCCTTGAGATTTGACGCTTAGGTAAGACTCGGCGGTTGAAACCGCGACTACACAAACTAAGTCCGCCTCCGCGGACTCAAGAATTAGGTCGGATTTAAGCGGTAGGGTGCGTCAGTTTGGAAATTGTAAATTATCACGACAATCTCACGCTTCTGACGCACCCTACTTCACCAAAAGTCAGGGGTAGTGTGCGTCAGGAAAGGTCATGGTCAATCACTGAAAATCTCATTGTGACGCACCATTTATTTATTCCGGGCGTGCGTCAGAATAAGATTGTGAGTTTTTTGCGAAAATCTGCCTAGCTGACGCACCCTACTTCACTACTTCACTGAAAGCAAAATTTGTGCTAAACTTATCAAAGTATATTCCCTTATTCTGAAGGCGATATTACCTATGATCCAAGAATTAGAAACACAACTTCTTGCCTTAACTCCGACCGAGAAATCTGAAGCCATACGGCTGTTAACCCAAAGTTTAAGCAATAGCTGGCCAGGAATTACCAAGACTCCAGGAGTTTGTGGTGGCGATGCTTGTATTGTCAAAACTAGATTACCCGTTTGGCTATTCGTGAGTTTGCGAAGTCAAGGTGCAACGGATGCTGAAATTCTGCAATTTTATCCTTATTTGAATGCTATAAACTTAGTCAATGTCTGGACTTATGCTGATGCCAATACAGAAGAAATTGCCACAGCACTTCGAGAAGAAGCAGCAGCAATGATCCAGGAAGTATAATTTATGGCACGTCTTTATGCAGATGAACAGTTCCCGTTTCCTGTTGTGGCAATACTGCGAATTTTTGGTCACGATGCCCTGACTATTCAAGAGGCCGGAAATGCTGGAGATGATGACCCGGAAGTATTAGCTTTTGCTGTGAATAACGATCGCGCGGTGATGACGCAAAATCGGCGGCATTTCATACGCTTGCACCTTCAACAACCCAACCATTCTGGCATTATAGTATGTACAGACGATAAAAATCTAGAAAGATTGGCAACACGCATCAATGATGCTATTGCTGGTGAGGAAACTTTGAGGGGCAAATTGATTCGAGTCAACCGCCCGCCGCAGTAAGTACGCGCTGTAGCTATCCCGTAGGGAATCGCCCTTTTTCAATTTTCCCATTCCCAATCCAATAAATCGCCATTCCCCATCGCTTCAATTTGCCGCCCGTTATCCAGATAACTCAAAGAAATTTGCAAATAATTCTCTGGTTTGTACAGCAATCTTTCCGCCCATTCGATCGCCACAATCCCCAAATCCATTTCTAATCCGTCCCAATAACTCTCTAGGTGCAAGGCTTCCGCTTCTTCGGGCTCCAGTCGATACAAGTCTAGATGATACAGCGGAATCCGCCCTGCAAAATACTCGTTAATCAGCGTGAAAGTAGGACTTTCCACAGAGTCGGAGATTCCCAAACCTTCGGCGATACCTTGAACTAAGGTAGTTTTGCCAGCACCTAAGTCTCCTTGTAGCAAGATTACAGTGCCGGCGGGGAGCGATCGACCTAACGCCATACCAAACTTGCGCGTAGCTTCAGCATCTGGAAGAGAAAGTATCATTTTAGTTATTTGTTATTTGTTATTTGTTATTTGTTATTTGTTATTTTTTACTCGTTTGGATCTGCTAATAACCAATAGTCAACAGTCAACAGTCAACAGTTAACAGTCAGTAACTTAACAGTCAACCGTTAACAGTCAACAGTTAACCGTTAACCGTTAACAGTCAGTAACTTAACTGTTTTGAGCCCTGCTGTACCACCGCAACAACATCCCCGCCAACCTTTGGGAATTGTGGCGAATTAAACCCGTATTTTTATCTTCATCCATCACATTGGCGATGACTATTCGCCGCCCCAATTGTGTTACGGCTTCTCTATCGAGCACCACCGGATAGGAATTCTCCTGAGAATAGCGGATTAAAGATTTTGCAGATGGGACTTTTCCTTGAACTACTACAGCATCGAACAGGGGCCGGCCGCAAGCACGATCGATCGCTCGAATGTGATCTGCAACACTGTATCCGTCAGTTTCTCCCGGCTGAGTCATAATATTACACACATAAATGCGCGGAACTTCACTATTGGCGATCGCATCAGCAATTTCCTTCACCAACAAATTTGGGATCACACTCGTATAAAGACTACCCGGCCCAATAATAATAAAATCCGCTTCCCGAAGCGCTTCGAGAGCCCTGGGCAAAGCTGGAGGATTAGCAGGAGTGCAGCCAATTTTGAGGATTTTCCCGTTAGCTTTGGTAATACTGGACTCCCCCTCAATCCTCCTACCATCCGCCAGTTCTGCCCACAAAGAAACATCGCTCAGAGTAGCTGGCAGCACTTCCCCCCTCACTGCTAAAACCTTAGAACTAGCTGCGATCGCCTGTTCAAAATCTCCAGCAATATCGCTCATCGCCGTCAAAAACAAATTCCCAAAACTATGACCAACCAAACCGTCACCGGCCCGAAAGCGATATTGAAACAACTCAGTCAATAACTTTTCTTCATCGGCCAAAGCAGCCAAACAATTGCGAATGTCACCCGGTGGTGGTACCCCAATTTCCCGTCGCAGCCGCCCCGAAGACCCTCCATCATCCGCCACCGTGACAATAGCAGTGATTTTCGCACTGTAATCCTTCAATCCCCGGAGCAAATGAGAAAGGCCTGTACCCCCTCCAATTGCTACAATTTTTGGGCCTCGGTGCAAGCGGCGGTGGGTGAGGAGCCGATCGACCAATTCCTCGTTTCCTTCGGGCATCAACACTTGAGTAATTGAGTTCAAACTGCGGGTTTGTCCCCAGATAATCAACAAAACTCCGGCGGCGATGACTACGGGCCCCGATATGTAATTGGGAATAACTTCGGCAATCCAAGTCAAAAAATTTCTTAATAATTGCAAGAAAAAGAAAATTGGAGTCATCCCAGTCCAAATCGCTAAACCCAAAGTAGCAAGTACCACTCCACTTGCACTGATTAGCAGCCAGCGTTTCACCAACAGTCCAGGGGACAACCACTTGAACCACTGGTGAACTCGCCCGTTTCGCAAGGAGGGAGGGTTCGGATTTCTGGATTTGACAACAACCCGTCTGGATTTAGCCCAGACACGGAGGGCTTTGGGAAATGAACTAATTGACATGGTTAATTAGTCTTAAGGGTATTGGAACGACTCAAGCTGACAAATTTACAATACAAGAAAGTTTTGATTCTGACAGACACATTTAAGTTATTAGTCATTGGCTAGACTGATGACTGGGGAAATGACCACATCTTAATCACATCTTATGGCTGAGCCGCTAATCGAACTCAAGGGGATAAGTAAGTCCTTCAATCACAGTCCAATCCTCGATGGAGTGGATCTGAAGATTTATCGAGGAGAAGCCCTGGCAATTATTGGCCCTTCCGGGACGGGGAAATCTACGATTTTGCGGATCATTGCGGGTTTGCTGGTTCCAGATGCCGGTGAGGTTTTTGTTCAGGGACAGCGGAGGGTTGGATGGGTAGATGACGTGGCAGATCCGATCGGGATTGGGATGGTTTTTCAGCAAGCGGCTTTGTTTGATTCGCTGACGGTGGAGGAGAATGTCGGTTTTTTACTTTACCAGCATTCTAAGCTGCCGCGCCGCCGGATTCGGGAATTGGTAGAAGAGAACTTAGAGATGGTGGGTTTGCCAGGAATTGGCGAACGCTATCCAGCGCAGTTGTCTGGGGGAATGCGGAAGCGGGTAAGTTTTGCCCGCGCCATCATGGCTAATCCCGATAATGCTAGGGATAATCCAGAGGTTTTGCTGTACGACGAACCGACGGCGGGCTTAGATCCGATCGCCTCAACAGTCATCGAAGATTTAATTCGCGATTTGCAGGCGGCGAAAAGTGTTTGTAGCACTTATGCGATCGTCACTCACCAACAAAGTACCATCCATCGCACAGCCGATCGTATCGTGTTTCTCTACCGAGGCAAAGTGCAGTGGGAGGGAACAGTCAGCGATATTGCAACGACAGATAATTTATTAATTCAACAATTTTTTAGTGGCAGTGTTACAGGGCCAATTCAAGTTATTGGGTAGTCATTAGTCATTAGTCATTAGTCATTAGTCATTAGTTGTTGGTCATTAGTCATTAGTCATTAGTTGTTGGTTTCTAGTTATTGATTATTAATAGCGAGGGTAACATGGCAAGCAAGAGTTTTCAGGAATTGCGGGTTTATAAATTATCAGAACGATTAGCAGATGACATCTGGAAAATTGTTAACAGTTGGGATTTTTTTGCCAAAGATACGATCGGAAAACAAATTGTCCGTTCAGCAGATAGCGTCGGTGCTAACATAGCAGAAGGCCTCGGACGAGGCAGCTATCAAGACAATAGACGTTTTGTCAAGATAGCTAGAGGTTCTTTATATGAAACTCAACACTGGTTGAGACGAGCTTACACTCGAAACCTTTTAACTGTTGAACAAGTAAATACATTCACAACAATCATTAATGACTTAGCCCCTCAATTAAACTCATATCTACAATCTATCGGGTCATCTCCTAAAAACCATGACGAATAACCAATAAATAAGAACTAATGACCAATGACTAAAAACCATGACGAATAACCAATAACCAATAACCAATAACCAATAACCAATAACCAATAACTAATAACCAATAACTAATAACTAAGGAGGAAATATGCGATCGCGAACTGTAAGAGAAGGTTCTGTCGGATTCTTGATTTTAGTAGGAATCGGCTTATTTGGAGGCTTAGTGCTCTGGCTGCGGGGCGTGCAGATTGGCAACCGTAGCTACAAATTTGCCGTAGAGTTTTCTAGCGCCCAAGGAATGCAAATAGGCACGCCCGTCAGGTATCGCGGCGTTGCAGTCGGTAAAATTACCGCCCTCAAACCAAATTCCAACGGCGTAGACGTGATGGTGGAGATTGCCCCCGGTACTTTAGTGATTCCCAAAGATGTGGAAATCGCAGCGAATAAATCGGGTTTAATTGGCGAATCGTCGATCGACATTACACCCAACTCAATCTTACCAGAATCTTTACTTACCGCCAATCCCATTAGTGCCGATTGTCCGGCTGAAATCATCTGCAAAAATTCACGCTTAAAAGGTCAAGCTGGAGTCAGTCTAGACGAACTAATTCGCTCCACAGTCCGCCTAACTAACTTGTACACAGACCCCGTTTTATTCAACAATATTAAATCAATTTCTGAAAATACCGCAAACACAGCGAAAGGTGCAGCTAAACTCACTCAAGATTTATCTAGTTTGACCCAGACGGCAAAAGGAGAAATTAAAACTTTAAGTCAATCTGTAAAAGGAGAATTAGGAACATTCAATCAGTCAATGAAAGGAGAAGTCAGCAGTTTAAATCAATCTCTGAAGGGAGAAGCTAGTAGTTTAAATCAATCAGTGAAAGGAGAAATCTCAGGAGTAGCCGCTGATGTTTCTAAAGTAGCAAAAACGGCGGACAGTTCCACAAAAGCAGTATCTGCCGCTGCGATAAATTCAGCTAACTCAGTGACGAAAGCAGCTAATCAAATTACTTTAACAGCCAACGAACTCAATTCTCTAGTCGTCACCAACAAATCAAGTTTAGTTTCAACTTTGAATAATCTCAATCAAGCCAGTCAAGAAATGCGTATAACAGTCAGCAGTTTGAGTCCGACCATTAATCGAATTAACCAAGGGCCATTACTGAGCAATCTGGAAATTTTATCAGCAAATGCGGCTCAAGCTGCTGCTAACTTACGAGACTTATCTGGGAATGTGAATAGTCCAGCAACATTCCTGTTATTACAGCAAACTTTAGATTCGGCACGCGCTGCACTTCAGAATGTGAATAAAATTACTGCTGATGTAGATGAAATTACAGGAGATCCAGCTTTTCGTAATAACATTCGCAAGTTATTAAATGGATTAGGAAGTTTGTTCAGTTCCACGGAACAATTACAACAGCAGGTAAAAGTAGCTCAAACATTAGCTCCACTTTCTGACAAAGTAAATCTGAGTACAACGGCGGTAAATAAATCAGTCGAGCCTACATTTCCCAGTTTGAACAAAAAGCAAAAATTGCCTTTTATTCCTTCTCAAACTGCAAGGTCAGCAGAACCAGTTTCTCCAGAAAATACTCCTTAAAATATGGTATCATTGAATAATCACAATCATTCCAAGATTCGCGATTTACTCTGGTTGGGAACAAAAATTTAATAACTTCCACAAGTTTGTGGGATGGGCGTTCCGCCCGTCTTGAACAGGCTTTCCTGCCTGTTCCACAATAACAATTAAAATTGTAAGTTATTTAATTCGCGATCCTTAGTAAGGTGCGCACGGCGCACTCCGAGATTAAAGTTATTGTACAAATTCTCTTGAAAAAAGCCTTTCAACCGAACCAAGGAAAACCAATGACGCAAACATTATCGAAACCAGCCGAAACCAAAACCAAGTATAATATCACTTGGGAAAAATTGCCAGACGACTTTCAATTACCGGACGATCCTGTGGAAAACATCGACCAACCACTTTTAGCCGCAGCCCTGCGAGAAGCATTGGATCTCGCAGGATTTATCCTAGCTTCCATGCTGATAGCTTCTAATTTTGGACTCTGTGCGAAAGTTAACGACAAAACAGTAGTAAAAGCACCAGATTGGGTTTATATTCCCTCGGTATTGCCACCAGAACCAGGAGAAGTTCGCCGCAGTTACACCCGCACTGCTGAGGGAGAAGTACCCGCAGTAGTGATGGAATTTTTATCGGATAATAACGGCAGTGAATATTCGATAAAGCCAACGTATCCTTACGGAAAATGGCGGTTTTATGAACGAATTTTGCAAGTACCAATTTATGTAATTTTTGAGCCAAAATCGGGAGTATTGGAAGTGTACAAACTCTCAGAATCGGGAGAGTACGAACTGCAACAACCGGATGCTAATCAGCGATTTTGGATAGAATCAATGGGTTTATTTCTGGGGGTTTGGGAAGGCGAAAAATCACAGAGAATGGGTTATTGGTTGCGCTGGTGGGATGCCAATGGCAATTTGTTGCTGTGGGGTGCCGAACGGGTGGAACAGGAACATCAACGGGCCGAGGAGGAACGACAACGAGCCGAGGAGGAACGCCAACGAGCAGAGGAGGAACTCAAACGGACA
>JAJAYT010000060.1 GCA_026786085.1 Microcoleus sp. CAN_BIN18
CAGATGCTCAATTTGCAGCTTTACAAGTAAGTCCTACTTCTTTAGTTCCTACCACCGATATTGCGGCTATTTCCCAAAGTGCCGGCCCGGCTTTGCAAGGGACTGTTACATTCAGCGCCTCTGGGGTGAATCCCGCTCAAGGTTTAGTAGAATTGCCGCAAAATGTGGTCGATCCTGCTGCGTTAATTGCTGCTAATCCCTGCATTGAAGGGGGCGAGAACGAGTTTACAGTTACTGGAAAAGGGGGAGTGCCACCGAGTCCTAATGACTCTCTTGGCAGTGCAGAAACACCGTTTCCGTGGGTGGAAGGTTCGGCAGCGGATTCTGTAACGGATGTAACGGATAGAGAAAAGAGGTTCGAGGGAGGAAGAGGTTCGAGGGAAGCAACGGAGAAAAAAGCTCAGGAAGTTGTTCCGGCTCGCGGTTGGGTGGCGAATGCTCAAGGGGAAGTTACGCTGGTTGGATACAATCGGGGTAATGCTGCTGACTCTCGCCATCCTCGATCGCATTCTGTTTGTCCGCCGCGCTGACAAGATGTTTTTTACTGCGGATAAACGCGGATAAACGCGGATAAATATTGGTGTTCATCTACGCTCCCACAGGTTTTGGTCTGGGGTTTTCAATCGATTTAAAATACAAGTGCTCTAAGCTTATATGAAGTTTACCCGATCGCTCCGACAAGCAATTCTCTTATGTCTGATGTCCTGTCTGCTATCCGTAGCAATTCCTCCCGCAGTTGCTCAGATGCAGTCACCACCAGCCGTGCAGATTCTGAGACAAGCTCGAACTCTGTACAATTCTGAACGTTTTTCGGAAGCTGTACCGCTGTTACAGCAAGCGGCGGCGCAGTTTGAGGCAAAAGGTCAAAATCTCGATCGCGCCACGGCATTGAGCAATTTAGCTGCAACCTACGGGCAGTTAGCGCTTTGGGAACCAGCAGAAAAAGCTGTGAATGCTAGTTTATCAGTTGTGCGATCGCAACCGACAACTCCCGAACAACAGCGGATTTTGGCGGAAACTCTCAACATTCAAGGACAGATCAAACTCGAACGAGGGCAGACTCAAGATGCGATCGATATTTGGACGCAATCGGCTAAAATTTTCGAGCAACTCGATCGCAAAAACCAACTTTTTCAAGTTCAAATAAATCAAAGTCGAGCGTGGGAAACTCTCGGACTTTACCCCAGAGCTTGCAAAATTCTGTTAGCTTCGTTCAAGCTGGAAAACAAAACTTGTGAAGTTTCGACGGCTGGTTTGCAAACTTTAAAAAATCAACCAATTTCCGTTGAAAACGTCCGGGGAATTAATGCTTTAGGGCGGGTTTTCCGAGTTTTGGGACAACTGGAACGCTCACAAGATTTGCTATTAGCGGGACTAGAAGCAGCGGGAAAATTGGGCGTTAAACAAGAGGAAGCGGCAATTTATCTGAATCTGGGGAATACCGCGCGGGCTAAAAGCAATAAACCGGGTTTGAGTGTTGGGCAGCGGACTGAGTTGGAACGCTCTGCCCTAGAATATTATGCTCGATCGGCCGCAGCAATTCCAGTGACATCGCCTCTACAAATTCAGGCAAAGTTGAACCAATTAAGTCTTTTGATAGATCGCAAAAATTGGTCGGAGGCACAGGTTTTGTGGGGTTCCATCGAGCCTCAAGTCGCTCAATTTCCGTCAAATCGCGCGGGACTTTACGCTCAAATTAATCTAGCTCAAAGCTTGATGAAATTAGCTCAATCGCCTGCGAAAACTTTGAGTTTAACTGATATTGACAAAATGCTCGATCGATCTCTCGAACCAGCGAACAGTTTGGGCGACAAACGGATACAAGCTTATATTTTGGCCGCTAAAGGCAAACTATCGGAAATCCAAAAGCAGCATCAGCAGGCAGAAACGTTTACAAATCAGGCTTTGAGTTTAGCGCCGGCGTTTCAATCTCCCGATATTGCTTACCAATTGTTTTGGCAACTTGGGCGAATTCGGAAAGCTAAGGGAGATACAGAAGGGGCGATCGCCCAATATACTCAAGCTGTAAATGTACTGTCTTCTCTGCGGGGCGATTTGGTGACAGTCAATCCCGAAGTGCAATTTTCGTTTCGGGAAAGTGCCGAACCGGTTTATCGGGAATTAGTCGGGCTGCTTTTGGCAGAGGAATCTCCCAGTCAAGATAAGTTAAAGCTGGCACGCCAAACGGTAGAATCTTTGCAGTTGGCGGAATTGGATAACTTTTTTCGGGATGCTTGTGCTGATGCTAAACCACAGTCGATCGAGGAAATTGATCCGACAGCGGCGGTGATTTATCCGATTATTTTGAGCGATCGTTTGGAGGTAATTTTGTCAATTCCCGGCAAACCTCTGCGCCGCTACACGACGAAGAAGTCTCAAGCTGAGTTGGAAACTGCCTTCAGACTAGCCAAAAATGTCATCAGGCCTGCTGCTTTTCCCCGTGACAGGTTGCCCCCCGTTCAACAGGTTTACGACTGGTTAATTCGCCCTGCGGAGGCGGATTTGACTGCCAGCGGGATTAAAACTCTGGTGTTTGTGCTTGATGGTTACTTGCGCAATCTGCCGATGGCTGTGCTCCACGATGGCGAAAAGTTTTTGGTAGAAAAGTACAGTATTGCTTTAGCGCCGGGATTGCAACTGCTGGCACCGAAACCGCTGAGCGAAGTCAAGTTAAGAGTGCTCACTGCTGCCCTCTCGGAAGCGCGTCAAGGCTTCTCGGCTTTGCCGGGGGTGAAGCAGGAAATTCAGGAAATTGAAGCCCAGATGCCGTCAAGTTCGCTGCTGAATCAAGAGTTTGTCAGCGGGCGGTTGCACGATCGACTTAAAGCTTTGTCTTACCCGATCGTCCATTTAGCAACTCACGGTCAATTTAGCTCAAATGCGGCGGATACTTTTATTGTGACTTGGGATGAGAAAGTAAATGTCAAGGAGTTCGATCGACTGTTGCGAGTCCGCACTGGCGAAAAACAACAGGCGATCGAGCTTTTGGTGTTGAGTGCTTGCGAAACTGCTTCGGGCGATAGTCGCGCCGCTTTGGGTTTGGCTGGGGCGGCAATTCGATCGGGTGCACGCAGCACTGCTGCAACCCTTTGGCAAGTCAACGACGAATCTACAGCTATTTTTATGACTGAGTTTTACCGTCAGTTGGCTTCTAAAAGCACCAAGGCTGAAGCCCTGCGCAATGCTCAATTAACCCTGCTGCGAAACCGAGAATATCAAAATCCCTATTTCTGGGCACCTTTCGTGCTCGTGGGGAATTGGCAATAGGGAATTGGGCATGGGGCATCGGGCATCGGGCATCGGGCATCGGGCATTGGGCATTGGGCATCGGGCATCGGGCATCGGGCATTGGGCTTGCAGTCAACCGTCAACCGTCAACCGTCAACCGTCAAC
>JAJAYT010000061.1 GCA_026786085.1 Microcoleus sp. CAN_BIN18
GCTTACGCTTTGGCTCGGTTGCGGCTGTGGAGCGAGAAAATTATCCTCGCAGCTATAACGATTGTCACCCTGTTTCCGGCGGTGCTACTATTCTTGGGACTGTTGGAAATTGTCAAAACTTTGAACTTAGGCAATAATTATTTAGCCTTAATTATTCCATACACCGCAATCAATTTACCGCTGACAATTTTGGTAATGCGGAGTTTCTTTCAACAATTGCCAAAAGATTTAGAAGATGCGGCTAAAGTTGACGGATACAACACTTTTCAAATGCTGTGGCAAATCGTGCTACCGATGACATTTCCAGCGCTAGTCACAACCGGAATTCTGACATTTATTTCAGCTTGGAATGAGTTTATTTTTGCGCTAACATTTATGACTCGCGAATCTCTAAAAACTATTCCTGTAGCCACGGCTCAACTCAGCGGCGCGTCAGTATTTGAAATTCCCTATGGCCCGATCGCAGCAGCCACAGTTTTAGGAACCTTACCCTTAGTTTTGCTGGTTTTGGTGTTCCAGCGGCGCATAGTTCAGGGTTTAACAGCCGGGGCAGTCAAAGGATAGTTTTAAATAGGGCAGTCACAGATACATCGATAGCTATTTTTCCCTTCTTCCTGACATCCGTTACATCCGTTACTGAACTTCTTTCTATCCGTTACATCCGTTAAATCCCGTACATTGCTCGCTGCCGAACTTCCTTCTTCCTTCTTATAAAAATCATGGCAAAACTACAACTAAAAAACCTCAATAAAACCTACAGCCCCAAAGTTATTCCCGTAAAAGACATTAGCTTAGATGTCAGCGAGGGCGAATTTCTGACATTGCTAGGGCCGTCTGGGTGCGGCAAATCTACCACGCTCAGGTTGATTGCAGGGTTGGAACAGCTTACTAGAGGCGAGATTAGAATTGGCGATCGCAATGTGACTAATCTGAGACCGGGCGATCGGGATATTGCAATGGTTTTTCAAAGTTACGCGCTCTACCCGCACATGACAGTGTACCAAAATATGGCATCCAGCCTCAAACTCCGCAAAATATCCGACAGCGAAATCGATCGATTAGTGACAGAAGTTGCAGCATCCCTCGGATTGACAGAATTAGTCGATCGCAAACCCGGAAAACTATCAGGCGGACAGCGGCAGAGAGTAGCCCTAGGACGCGCCTTAGTCCGCCAACCGGAAGTATTTTTACTCGACGAACCTTTGAGCAACCTAGACGCATTATTGCGAGAAAAAGTTAGGGCCGAACTCAAACAATTATTTTCCTCCCAAAAAGCCCCTGTAGTCTACGTTACTCACGACCAAACCGAAGCAATGACACTATCAACAAAAGTCGCAGTTCTTAACAACGGCACCGTGCAGCAATTAGACCCGCCAAACTTAATTTATACCCGTCCTGCCAATCAATTTGTAGCGGGTTTTGTGGGCAGCCCGCAAATGAATTTGTTTGTGCTTAAATGCCGTGGCAATTTTGCAATGTTGGGCGATTCTGGAATTCCTTTGCCAAATCTGCCGACTGTCCCACCAGAAATCGTCTTGGGAATTCGCCCGGAACACCTCAGCTTTGCAGATGCAGAGGCCGGCAAGATGCCCAATCCAGAAGCAATTAAAGGTGAGGTTTATTTAGTGGAAAACTTGGGGATGCAAAATTTAGTTAGCGTCCGAATTAAGGGGGTGGATTCATTTACAGTGCGGGTTTTGCTGCCAAATGACCGCCACTGGAATTCGGAAATTGTCGAGCTGGTTTTTCCACCTCAGCTACTACACTGGTTTGATGTGAAAACGGGCGATCGACTGCAATAAAAATTTGCCATCTATGGCATGATTGATGCAAAATCGTCTAACCCTGTGCTGAAAAAAACATTTTCTGCTTCTAACTAAGTTATTACTTTAGTTAGAGGTATAACTATTTTGCTGCTGTTAACGTGATATTTGTGTTTGAAAAAGCTAATTGACTGACAGATAGGTTTGGTGTGCCGGCAGATTTGATCGCTAACCTATAACTTTATTGACGTGATTAATTGCAAGTTGAAGCTAAGTTTGGCTTTCCCTCGCGTTATTTGCTGATATTGGAGCGAGTCAATTAGCTGAAAAAATGTTGAAAATTATCGCCAATCAACTTAGGGAGTATTACCGAGATGAATTTGATTTCCACAGCCATTGCTCGCATTAGTTCCCTGCTTAAGGGCTTTCAAATCAAGAGTTTTTTGAGTGTTGTCCTAGTCGGTTTTCTGCTGCTGACGGCAAATGTTAATGCTGGAGACAATACCAAAGCTTATAGCACGCAAGTTGGCTCGAAGGCTGATCTAAACAATCCAGAAAGACCTCAAACAACGCGGGAATGGAAGCAAGAAGCTCGTGAAACTAAGGACGATCCGGGCGAGAGATTGCAGAAGATCGGACAAGAGGCAGGAGCTGCTGTGAAAGAATTTGGGGAAATGTACCAAGACACTGCTAAGAGAAGTATGCGGGACTTAAAGAACAATTAGGAATAGTTGTTTTTGTGGTAATGGCCGAAAAGCCCGTTCCTGATATGGGTGCAAGATGTGTATTTAACTTCACATCTTGCACTATTTTTTTAGATTTATTTAAGTTTTAAATTATTTTAAATGATGTAAGGTACAAAGTTTATTGGTATTGACAGTTTTGGTGCGTGTAAGCCGATCGGCATTTAAATGGCCTCTAAATAAATAATCAAACTCTTGTGGGCCGTTGCTCCGACGCCGCCCGAAATATGCCACTTAAATGTAGATCAGCTTATGTTTGCCGGTAGTTTAAGTAACCAGCGGTTAAAAACAATACGTTATGAATAAAAATTTTAACAGTCTTTTCCTGGCGGGCCTGCTGTTCATCTTACCTGTTTGTCCCCCGACAATTGCACGCGCTCAAATCTCCGAAACTTCTGACACCAACACCAGCCAAAAAACTCTCTTCAAAGACGAACTGTATTTTGGCTTAACTAAACCGGGAGGCGAGATTGTTTCTGAATCAGAATGGCAGGAGTTTGTGAGCGCAGTTATTACCCCTCGTTTTCGGGAAGGGCTAACTGTATTAGACGGTTCCGGGCAGTTTCTCAATAGTTCCGGCATTCTGATTCTAGAAAAGTCGAAAATAGTAATTTTGATTTATGAAAAGACCCCGGAAAAAAATCGAGCTATTACGGAAATTATCGAAACTTACAAGCGAACTTTCCAGCAGGAGTCAGTGCTGCGGACGACCAGCGAAGTTAAGGTTTCTTTCTGATGAGCTCATTCAATCAGCGTATTTATGATATGATTCGTAGTAATCAAGGTCATACCTTCAAAAATAAGTAGGGTGCGGGTGCAGTAAAAATCAGAATTTGTGGGTATCGATCGCACATTGTCAAAACTCGCTAGAAACACCAGCCCCGGAGAAAACAAAAAGATGATCAACGACGGCAACCCAAAAGCTGAAACGCCCGAAAGCGAGAAGTCAGAAAATTTGGATGGTATGGCGAAAGCTTTTATTGTGAGCGTTGCTTGGTCTTACGCAGAAGCATTGGAGCGAACGAAACGCGCCAAAAATCAACAGGAAACCGCGCCGGAACCTCAACCCGAATCTCAACCCGAATCTCAACTAGATACGACTTTTGCCACAGATGCCCGAAATTGCAGCGGTTTGTATTGGATTTTACCTAAACGTATTTCCCTCACCAAAAGAGATTCAGACTAAACAATTTACGCTTTTACGGCTACAGTGTACAAAAGAAATAACCAATTTTGAAATCGATCTCATGTCTAATTCAAAAATGATTGGCAAAGCGATCGCAGGTGGTCTTTGCTTCTTCGGCATCCTCGCCATCAACGCATCACAGGGTCACGCATCCGCAGCAGCACCAACAATTGCTGAAGCTACAGCCCCAGCTACAGCCCCAGCCGCCGCCCCTGCCTCCGCGCCAGCCGCCGCCCCGGCCCCGGCCACTAGCAACATCGATAAGCAACTCCTAGGCCAATGGCAAGGCACAGTCCCCTCTGGTCAATCTTTCACCTTCGTCTTTGCCCCAGAAGGTAAATTGTTTCTGATGGCTAAAGGCCCCGACGGAGCTGCCCGCGCCAAAGAAATGAGGTACAAAGTTAATCTCGGTGCAAAACCGATGCACATTGATGTCGGGCTCAGCAGCACAGAAATCGTTCAGACTGTTTTTGAGTTGACTCCCGAAGGTCAAATGCGCCTTCAGCTACAAGGCACCAATCCCGGACAGCCGAGACCAAATTCCTTAAACGAGCAGGCCACCGTGTTTAAAAAGGTCTCCGAAGCGACTGCACTGCCCGCTGACACTCAGGTCATCGGTTATTGAGGAAAATTCCTCCCAGGCATCCGGTACTTAAGTTTTAAGTTCGATCGCAGTTTTCAATTCTCTGAAATATAGCCCCAGCGAATGGAATTCGCGGCTACACAAACAAAGCCCACCTCCGTGGGCTCAGAAAAAATCAAGGTTTTTAAACCCACGGAGGTGGGTAAAGCCTCGTGTAGACGCGGTTTCTAACCGCCCTTTTACTCCAAAGAATTGGTTTAAAGCCGGAACCCCTAAAGGCGAGAAATTAAAATCAGACTATTCATTACTCCAATCCTCTTCCTTCCAGGTAGAAGCCGCTCTCATCTGTCATCTGTCAACTGCGCTCAGGGCAAGCTGTCAAC
>JAJAYT010000062.1 GCA_026786085.1 Microcoleus sp. CAN_BIN18
ATTTACCAATTCCCTATTCCCAATTCCCAATTCCCAATTCCCAATTCCCAATTCCCAATTCCCAATTCCCAATTCCCAATTACCCAATTACCCAATTACCCAATTCCCAATTACCCAATTTAATTTACCACCTCAAATATTACCAATCTGCTCAGCCACAGCGGTTGATTTACCTCCACACCTTCAGGACGGCCCTTAGTAGAAGCAACTTGAATTCTATTGCTGTTTATCCCTTCTTTAACCAGAGCAGCTTTCACATTTATCGCCCTTTCCAGAGCCAACTTTTGATTTTCCGCAGGACTGCTGTTAAAATCGCTGTAGCCAATTATCCTAAAATTCTTCGTGCTATTTTCCTCCATATATTCCTTGACTTTACTCAGCTTTTGTGCTACGTCTTTCGGTGGCAAAATTGCCGAACCGGTACCGAAATAAAGGCGAATTGCCATTGCCTTTGACAGCGGTTGACTGCCTATTCCCACTGTATTTGTTACAGACTTCACCCCTGGAATTTTCTCAAAAGCTTGAGTTATTTTCTCAGCATCAGCCGCTTTGCTCACACTACCTGCAACGGCGACTTTTCCGTCGGTATATCGAGCCGAAATATCAATGCTTTCTACTTTATTCAAAAGAGCCACAGTCCGCTTGACATCGGCTTCGGCTAAAATCGGATCTGCTGGTACTTCAACGGCGATAATTTTATTATCAATTTTTAATCTTGGAGCCGTTTGCTGAGCGATTTTTTCTGCTTGCGATCGCAGCTTTTGATTCGGCACTCGTCCCGAAATCTCCAATACTTGATCTTTGACATCTGCCGCGAGACGATAAACCGATAACTCTGGAGCAGATTGTAAAGCTAAATTTGTATCTGCTTCTAAACTCCTTGCAACTGAGCTGCGGTATTGATGAATTCCCCAAGGTATGCCAATTAAACCTAACACTGCTAAACCAATAATTGGTACAATTGGCAGTTTAGGAGATTTAACTTTTATATCTGTATCGATTAACTTTTGCAAATTCAAATTTACTTCTGCCGGCACAGTGGTTGGATCGCCGTTAAATGACTGGATTTGATCCCCGTATTTTTGAAGAATATTTTTGAATATCGCTCGCATTTTGTACTTAAACCACTGCCTGGTTTCTCCTTGCATCACTACTGCTAGATAACACGATCCCGCTACTTCCAATACGATCGTAGATGTGCCGTATTCTATAGCATCAATCTCTGCAATAGTTCCCGACTGAGATATGCAATCGTTGACAAAAGCGCGAATAGCAGTCAACATCCCCGCTACCATGTCTGATTCTAGCTGTTCGCGCTCAGACTGCTGCACTGCTGAAATTACTAAACCTGATGCTGCTTGAATTAAAAAGACAGCTTTAACAGTCAACGGTGTTGTTTCTTGTATCAGCAATTCTGCTTCAGACATTCCCTGGAATTTAGCTTTAAATTTGCGACTAATTCTCTCAGGGCTTAAAGATGATTCGAGTTTGTCATTAATCTCCCGTATCATCTCTCCGATGTATTTTAAAATCGTGCTGCCGATGATCGGATAAAGTGCATCCGACATAGCTTCTCGTTTCAGATGAATTTGCTGTTTGATAGCAGAGGCCATTTCTGGTGCGATCGCCATTGCAATTTCATCGGGCGACTCAGTTATTCTGTGGCTAATTCCCACAGAAAGAGCCGGCGCTATGGCTACTCCCATCGATTGCCTGTTTTCTCTGGTTTTGGTATTAATTACTTCATCAATTATCGGAGCTATGATTTCCCTAAATGATTGGTTAGACTCATTAATTGTTTCGATCATCATTTCGGGAAAGATGTTTTTAATTTGGGTCACTAATTGTTCCCGATCGCCTCCCCATTCAGCATCACTTATTTTGCGATCTAGTTCCTCAACTTTAACGTTGAGTTTGTGATTATAGCCTACAATTTGATCTAACAATGGTAAAATAGATTCGATAACCGACTTTTCTAGTTGCGCGTGATGGCTAACCATCAGCTCGTCAATCAAAGGTTTGAGTAAATCGGTAAACAAGTCTGTCGATTCATAAATTCGGTGTTCGATCGCCACAAGCTTCTGTTCGATCTGTCCGAGTCTTTCATCAATCCTTTTATTCTGAACGATCGCATCGACAGCAGGGGCGATCGCCGATTCGATCTCTAACTTTGCTTCCTGGATTCTTCGGGACAGCATCTCGACGATCGCGGGCATGATTCTTGACATCAACCCTTGTATCTCGGCTAAAACTTGCTGCTCAACTTCAACAATCTTACTTTCATTTTGCAGTAGTTGTGCTGCAATACCGCTGTTTTGAATAGCGGTATTGATAGCCGGCGCGATCGCCTCTGTCACCTCGAACTTTGTCTCGTCGATTTTTCGGTTCAGCGACTCAATCATTAACGGCATTAACCTTGCCATTATTTCTTCCGGCTGAGATTTTTGCTGTCGCTGAAGATTATTTAGTCTACTTTCTACATCGCTGAGTTTTCCTGGAACTTCTCTTTGCAGAATTGCTGATTCGATCAAAGGTGCGATCGCCCCTGCTACCTCTAATTTTGATTCATCGATTTTCCGGCTTAGCAAATCAGTTATGGCTGGCATTAAAATCGCCATAATCTCTTCTGGCTTCAGAATTTGCGACTGTTGGGTAGCCAGTCGGCGTTCGACGATGCTCAATACTTTTTCTTCTATTTCTACCCAAGCTATTCTTACCTGTACTGAGGGAGCGACAGTTGCTATAACCTCTAACTTTAACTCACTAATTTTGCGGTTCAGCAACTCGCTAACTATCGGCACTAGCTGCTTGACTAAATCTTCTGGTTGGTGCTGGGAACGCTGCTGAATATTCGCAAGTTTATCTTCAATTCTTACTACTTTTTCTTCCAGCCCGTTTTGATTGTGAATTACTTGATTGATTGTCGGTGCGATCGCCGAAGCTACCTCTAACTTAGACTCCTCTACCTTGCGGTTTAGCAATTCCCCCACCACAGGCATCAGCCGCTGCATTAACTGTTCTGGATTCGGTAGTTGTTGCTGATTGAAATTAGCAATTTGATTTTCCAAATCTCCTAATTTTGCCTGCAATTCTAGCCGATTAATTTGATCATTGCTAGCGAGTGCGATCGCCTTTTTTAATTCAGACTTCAACACTTCTAATTCTTCTTTCACTAACTCAGGAATTAATGGCTTCAGTAAAGTCATCAATTCTTTCGGTTCAGCCATTAGATTTTCAAAACTTTCCAACCTTTGTTCTACACTCAAAATATTATATAATTCCGGCAAATCCCGCTCAAATAGTAGTTGCTGCAACTGCTTAAACTGCTCCACAGCTTGTTCTAATTCTTCCTCCGAGGGTCGGTATCTTTTTTCTACTTTTGCAGTTCTAGATAAATCTGGTTCCTGATTCTTGTTTTGTTGTCTTTGAGATGGTATCTCTTCGTTGTTAGTCAATACTTCGGGTACAATAGCCGGTGATTCGATCGGAAAAGACAATTTGTTGCGCAGATTTTCCGCGCCCTCAACTCGCTCGGTAGGCTTTTCAAAGGATGGTAACTTTAGTGCGGTTGGTTCCTTTCTTGATTTCTTCAATAACTGTAATTCAGTCAGTATTATTAGCAATTCCTGAAGTTGATCTCCAGCTTTAGGATTGAAGAGAGTTGAGTCAGAAACTTCTGCTTCTGACTGATATATTTTGCCTGAATTATCATTAGATGCTGCCATACTGTGCTACCCAAATCTGATTTTGACCGATCGCCGGAAATTACCAGCTTGCTTACCGCCTCACCAAGAAAGAAAATCAATAGGACAGAATTTTTCGCAGCGTCAGGCGTACTAAAGCTATCGCCCCATTCTAACTGCTGCTCTGCGACTAGCCAACTGGCCCGCCAACTCCAATGCTGCTTTCATGCTGGAAGCATCCGCAATCCCTTGACCTACAATATCAAAAGCAGTGCCGTGATCTGGAGATGTGCGGACAAAGGGTAAGCCAATTGTCGTGTTGACTGCTCTGTCGAAAGCCATCAATTTTACTGGAATTAACCCTTGGTCGTGGTACATTGCCAAGTAACCATCATGGGCTTCTTTGGCTAAACCGTACCAAACTTTACCCGGTTTTACCCACAAGGTGTCGGGGGGGACTGGCCCATCTAACTGCACTTGAGGGAAGCGATCGCGCTGCGTTTCCAACCAAGGTATCATCCAGTCTTGCTCTTCATTTCCCAGTTTGCCATTTTCGCCACTGTGAGGATTTAAGCCAGAAATCGCAATTTTTGGTCTTTCTATCCCAAAATCTTCCCGCAAACACTCTACCAGCAATTCTAGTTTTTCGCTCAGCAATTCTGGAGTCAAAGCATCCGGTACTTGACGCAGGGAAATATGTGTGGTAGCGAGTAAAGTTACGAGAGTCCAGCCGCTGTGAGGAGATGTGGCGGCAAACAGCATTCCGAAACGCTTCGATTTCGCCCTTTCTGCGAGGAGTTCTGTTTGTCCGGGATAATTGTAACCGGCCGCCTGCCAACAAGTCTTGGAAATTGGGCCGGTGACGATCGCCGAAAATTCACCCGCGAGGGTACGGGCGATCGCCCTTTCCATGTACGCGAAGCTAGCCGCCCCACTAGCCGCATTCCCGACACCGGGGATAATTTCGCCCCATAAGCTGTCTGGTTCAATATCAATAATGTTTAATGTTGCGGGATTTGCTGCTGGTGTGGGCAGATTGCTCGATCGCAACTTATCGTAAGTTTGCTGCAAAATTGTCTGAGAGCCGAAAACCGTCACCCTCAAAGCAACAGCCGGATCTGCCAAAGCCTTAAGAATCACTTCCGGCCCAATTCCCGCCGGATCTCCGAGAGTTACAGCTAGTTTTGATTGCCGATCGATACTCAAGGCAGTTTTCTCCAACACGACACAGGAATTTTCGCACTGAAATTTTAGCATTTAGCCAGCTAATTTCCCAAAAATCGCATAAAAAAGCCGAAAATCTGGCGAATCCGAGACGGATGAAAGCTCGCAGCAGGCTTGACACTGGCTTTAACAGTTGACAGTTGACAGTTGACAGTTGACTGCTTGAGTGCTTGAGTGCGAAGTTTTTAGGCTGGGGATTTAAGCCCCAGCCTAAAAACAATCCACCTAAAGGTGGGGGCTTAAATCCCCTGTGCTTTGGTTAGCTTCTTTGAGGTCGATCGTTGATATTAGTAGCTTGATACAGTAAAATACTTACCATGACACAGGCTGTCACACAGTTGATACGTTAAAGCGCGATCGGCAAGTGCAACTATTGGTCAAAAAGTTAATGTAAAGTGAGCCACCCAGCCACTATAAACACAGTTAGGCCAAGTAAAACTTGACCTAAAAACTAGCAAAACTAAAATTTTTGATCAAGTAGGGCGGGACACGCCCAAACTCTAGGACAGTATCCTAGTAAGCTTGATTCAGATGAGTCGGCACTAATTGTCTAAACTCGATTGTTTAGTTTGTACTTTGGTACGATTAAATAGTTCAGAAATTGTTCGCAATAGATAGCCAATTTTCAGCTAATTCGGTGAATTAAGAATCTCCATCTTTAATAGACATCGACCATATTTCTTGTGGAACAGGCCCGAAAGCCTGTTCAAAGCTGGCAATTCTTGCGATGTCTAATGTATAACGGAGAGTGTCAAATTGTGTTTATTAAATTTGCAAACATCGTCAAGGAACTCTAAAAAAATGAACCCTGAATTTATCAGCGCCACCTTTTTGTCATTTTTCCTAATTTTCGTCGGTATCGGTGGAGGCTTCCTGCTGCTCAAACTCGAAGGCGGCGAAGAGTAAGTTTTTATCCCCGACACAGAAACCTGGTTTTTCTACCATAAAAATCGTGCAGCACCATTGGCAAGATTAGAAAAACCCGGTTGATTCAAATTCCGTCTCAGATTCCTGAGTTATCAAGATACATCGTTGCGAAGACATAAGTATCAGAGCTGAAAGCAAAATTTTTAGCTGCCGATAGATAAGCAGGCATTTCCCGATCGCAGATTTTTTTTCACTGCTGTCTCCTGACGGATGCCCTACGCCTTGGGTATTCCACCGGGCGCATCCTGCCGATCGCCGATCGCTTGCTGATCGCTTAATGAGAGGATTTCTGGTTTTTGTTAAGTTTTTATAAAAAACTTAACAAAAACCTGATACCATCTTATAGAAAGTTTAAGATTCATCATTAATCCCTAGATGACTTTATTGATTGTAGGTGCCACCGGCACTCTCGGCCGCCAAATAGCCCGCCGCGCCCTAGACGAGGGCTACCAGGTGCGGTGTTTAGTCAGAAATTACAGAAAAGCGGCATTTTTGAAAGAATGGGGCGCTGAACTTGTACCCGGGAACCTTTGTCAGCCAGACACTTTGATTCCGGCACTAGAAGGCGTTACTGCTATCATTGATGCAGCAACAGCAAGTGCAGTCGATTCTGTGAACGTTAAAAGAGCAGATTGGGATGGAAAAGTATCGCTGATCCAAGCAGCAGTAGCAGCGGGCATCAAGCGTTACGTATTCATTTCCTTTCTCGACGCTGAGAAATATCCACAAGTCCCTTTGTTGGAAATCAAGCGTTGTACCGAGCTATTTTTAGCAGAATCCGGTCTAGATTACACAGTCTTGAGACCTTGCGGCTTTTTGCAAGGAATACTGAGCCTGTACGCAATGCCGATTTTGGACAATCAGGCAGTCTGGCTGCCTAACAAGCCGTCCGCCCTTGCCTACATGAACACTCAGGACGTTGCGAAGTTTGCCGTCCGAGCTCTTTCCGTTCCCGAAACCATCAAAAAAACCTTTCCGGTGGTGGGAAATCGCGCTTGGGATGCTGAAGAAATCGTGCGGTTGTGCGAGCGGCTTTCTGGGAAGCAAGCGAAAATCACGCGCACCCCAGATGCCTTGTTGCAAGCCACCCGTCAATTTGCTAAGTTCTTTGAGTGGAGTTGGAACGTAGCTGACAGATTGGCTTTTTCAGAAGTCTTAGCAGCCGGAAAACCCTTAAAAGCTCCGATGGATGAAGTTTACAGCGTCTTCGGAATCGACCCCAAAGAAACTACTACTTTGGAGTCTTACCTCGAAGAATACTTTAATCTGATTATGAAGAAGCTCAAGGAAATAGAGTACGAGCAGCTTAAGACTAAAAAACGGAGTAAACAAAAAATGCCCTTTACTTTTTAAAGTGCCGAAAGCTGGAATTATATACAACGACGTTAAACCTGTGGCTTGTCGCATCGCCGAAGAGTTGAAAGACAAGCTGACTGCCCGCGGCTGGGAGGTCTGCGCGGTTTCCGGTGCCGGGGGAATTTTGGGCTATTCTAGTCCCGATCGCCCGATGTGCCATACTCCGATCGACCAACTCGTCCCCCCCGGTTTTGACAGCGACATGGAGTTTGCAGTGGTTTTGGGCGGCGACGGTACAGTGCTGTCGGCATTTCGCCAAGTTGCTCCCATCGGAATACCGCTGCTGACTGTCAATACCGGTCACATGGGCTTTTTAACAGAAACTTACCTAAACTTGCTCCCGCAAGCTTTGGAAAAGGCGATCGCCGGAGAATACGAAATAGAAGAAAGATCGATGCTGGCCGTGCGCCTGTTTCGGGACAACGACTGCCTCTGGGAAGCCCTTTGTCTCAATGAAATGGTGCTGCACCGCGAACCGCTGACTTGTATGTGTCATTTTGAAGTGGCGATCGGGAATCACGCCTCTGTGGACATTGCCGCAGATGGGGTAATTATTTCGACTCCGACGGGATCGACAGCCTACGCGCTGTCAGCCGGCGGGCCTGTAATTATTCCCGGAATACCGGTGCTGCAATTGATCCCTATTTGCCCCCATTCGATGGCTTCGCGGGCTTTGGTGTTTTCCAACACCGAACCGGTCAAAATTTTACCTGCGAGTCCGAATCGCCTGGTAATGGTGGTAGATGGCAACGGCGGATGTTATGTTTTGCCTGAAGATTGGGTGCAAGTTGAGCGATCGCCCTACCCAGCCCGCTTTGTTCGGATACAATCTTTTGAGTTTTTCCACATTTTGCGGGAAAAATTAGGCTGGGGTTTGCCTCACATTGCTAAACCGAGTTCGGTTGAGTTGCCTTAATAGTTGTTGGTAATTAGCGGAGTGTAGCGGAGGTCTAAAGTCCCGTCCTTTTAGGGCGGGTTTTTCTTCGCCTTCAGGTTTCTAAGTTTTTTCGCAGGATAAGGCTCGATCGGAATCTCCTACGGAATCCTTAATTCTCGATCGAGCTTCCGAATCATCTCCAAGGTCAGGCAGCGTTTATGATTGATGTATTCTCGTACTTCTGGGAGTTTAAACCATGTCGCTCGCCGAGTTAATTCCTTTGGTGAACAATCTGAGCCAGTCAGACAAATTATCACTTTTCAAAGTCTTAGCCGCGCAAATCCCAGACGCTGAACTACAAGTCATCTTTTCTGCGTCAGAGTATCCGATTTGGTCGCCCTACGACGCAACGGAAGCTGCAAACATTCTGATGCAGATGATTCAGGATGACCAAGAGGCATCTACTCATGCCTAGTACAATCGAGTTTCCCTTTTCTGACGATGAAGCATTACCCACGATTCCCATCACTCGCTCGTCATGCAGGCTTTTCTGTCTCGGCGAATGCACTGCTAGATACTGGGTCATGGGGACAGGGGAGATTGATATATTTTTAAGCCTTGGATAAAGCGAAAATCTTTGAGGTTTAGGGTGTAAAGGCTAATGTTATGGGTTAGGGCGGTGGCGGCAATCATGGCATCAGGAATTGTGAGTTTATGGCTTAGGGAATATTGCGCCATGAGTTGAATGAATTGCTCTGAGATGGGTCGATCGATGGGAATATTTTGAAGTAAGTCGAGGTGTTTTTGAATGCGGTTGAGTTCGTTTTTGTTGAGTGCGCCATAGTACAGTTCGGCTCTGGTGATAATGCTAATGGTTAAGTTCTGGCTGCCGATTTGTCGTAGTTCTTGAATGATGGGGGTATTGTTTTTATAGAATTCGATGAGAATATTGGTGTCACACAAAATCATTGGTTTTCTTTACCCCATGCGTCTTTGCGAATGTCGTCTAGGGTGATATTTTTTCCTTCCCAGATTCCGGCTAGATCGAAAAAGGATTGTTCTCGATCGGAGTCATCGTTTTTTTGTTCGATCGTTTTAGTTTGGCTGGCTTGAAATTCGATAAATTCGATAAATTCAATAACTTTATTGCGTTGTTCGGAGGAAAAATGTTGGATTTTTTGGATTGCCATTTCTAGCGTTAACATGGGTTTCTCCTTGGTTGTTTTTGGTACTATTTTAACGATTTACACAAACATCTTTTTTTTGATCTACTCGCTTGTTGCATGGGTGCGCGATCGAAGCGTATCTATTTATTCTACCAATTTTCTGTAGGTCAAGCTCTCGATCGAGATTCCGAATCATCTCCAAGGTCAGGCAGCGTTTACGAGATAACGGTGCCCATCACCCGCCGCAGATAACCTTTGCATCATAACCGATAAACTTTTGGGGGTCGGCGTGCATGGGCGTTGTTATGCTGCTAGAACGCTAACCACCTGGTTGTAGCCAACCTTTGATAGCCGACTTGACAACTTTGAGATATTTGTTTTCTAAAATGAACTCGTCGATTGCTGTTTCACCGCTTGCCTGGAGCGCACCTGCGACACGACGCTTAAAACTTGGAGTAGTTTCATCATTAACATAAGCAACTTTTTCTGACTCAGTTGCAGTTGGGTTCGTCTGCTCGAACTGATTCAAGAGTTGCTGAAATTCCTCGGCTGCTTCAGCAAGAGTCCTCCGCGACTCAGATAAATGGATATGCTGATTTGCCTGCTGCCGCGCATTGCCAGAAACTTTGTTTGCGAAATTAGCAACGTTTGCTTCGCGAAGGTCATTGCTGAATGATTCTGAGCTTGATTGACTTTCTGATGAAGAATTTTGCATTTGTGACTGTGTTATATTGATTAGGATCACACTACTATAATCATTCTTGGCAGCGATCTGTTTTTCTTCTTGGGAGAAAGTCATTTCTTCGCCTAAAATCCCATCTTCCTCTAATTTCAATGACCAGCTAAGAACGACATCCCGTACAGCCTCTAGCACACCTTTTGCTTGTGATCTATCAATATGTATTTGCATTTCAAATGGAATGTGATCGTACTCTCTTAAAAGTTCTTCCAATGCTGGTGGCATGATAATTAAAGAGGAGTTTTTATCCTTCAAAGTTTCAACAAGTGTTTCTATTTCACTGATTGGTTGATGAACAGGTTGTTTAGATATCAACTCGTGAATCTGAGAAGGAACTCTGACTGGTATCCATCCGCGATAAGGATTAAGTGCCTTTAAATCTCCAAACATGAAGCGATATTGAGGGAGATATAATCTCTCAGGATAGCCATTAAGTTCTTTTTCTACCCATTGCTGAAACTCCTGAATATTGAGTTTCCTTGCAACAACCAAAGCTTTTCTTAGTAGAACTAACACGGAGATTTCTGGATTAAGCGCATCTCTTTGTAGTTCCAAAACTAATGAACCCATAAAGCTTCGTTGACCTTGCTTCAAAAACTGCATTTTTATTCTAACGTGTCATTTAAATTACTCTTTTGAATTGCCCTGCCGATAATTTTAAAGTGCTGCCCTAACCGATAGCCCAGCATCATAACTTATAATTATGTTGCAGTTGCGGTACAATACTGCATATATTCTAAAGATACCGCAGCTTGATGATGTATGTCAACCCGTTCTTACTCCCCTTCGGAATCTCCTTTCCTAGATCGAATTCGCCACACGATTCGACTCAATCACTGAAGCCGTCGCACTGAAAAAAGCTATCTTTATTAGATTTTAGATTAGAGAGCATTTAGAGTATATCTCACAGTCTCGGCGATCGGTGCATTATGATAAAGCAAGCAGCGATAAAGTCTCATCTTCATAAAATAATTCGATCGCGTTAAAATCCCGACGCAGCAAATTTTCAACTTGCAATGTCGAACAGTTTCCAAGTCGAAGCCAAATAACTTTTGGTGGATTCCCAAATACCAAGCTCAGATCGTGCATATCCGCGTCTTTCGAGACAATCATCAAATTATTGTCTTTTGCATAATCCCAAACTATTGGGTCGATCGCTGCTTTCATGCCCACATCTCGAACGTGAAGCGAATTTGGAAAAAGATCGCTCAAACGGTTCGGTAACTTGGGCGACAAGTTTTCATCAAAAAGTAATTTCATGCCGATAAGGTCGCGGTCATAAACCGACGCTCGCGGTCAGCAGCATAAGCAATACAGGCTTTTAAATCTTCTCGCGTCAAATCGGGGAAATCGTCGAGAATTTCTGCTTCGGTCATCTCGGAAGCCAGGTACTCAAGCACTTCATAAACCGTAATTCGCAAGCCGCGTACACAAGGCTTACCACCGCGTTTATTTGCTTCGATCGTGATGTGGTTTCGGTAGTTCATAAGAAACACTCGCTAATACCATTTTTCTGTGAAGCTGCATAGAATGTATCCTTTACAGGAAAGGATTTCAGGCTTCCCATTCTGTGTAGCTTCAAACAGAATTGCTATAAGTGGGAAACGAGCGCGTCTTCAGACCTGAGAGGGAAACGACTGGCCAACTGCCAAAGTTTTATTCTTCTACCCGATAGCCCAATTCAGCTAAACGAGTCCGCGACTGCCGCCACTTCGGTTGCACCTTGACAAATAACTCCAAATACACTTTACCTTCAATTAACTTTTGAATCTGTTCGCGGGCCGCACTGCCGATCGACTTGAGCATACTGCCGCTTTTACCGATTAAAATACCTTTTTGGGAATCCCGTTCGACGTGAATTGTCGCCAGAATGCGCGTAATTTTGGCTTCTTCTTGAACAATGTCGATCGCGATTGCTACGGAATGCGGCACTTCTTCCCGAGTCAGCAGCAAAATCTGTTCCCGAATCAACTCGCCCATAATAAAGCGTTCCGGCTGATCTGTGACCAAATCTGGCGGATAATAATAGGGCCCAACCTCCAGATGTTCGATTAACAGTTGTTGCAGTGGTTCGACACCCTCGCCCGTGAGAGCGGAAAACTTGACGACTGGCCACTCTGGATTGACAATTTGTTCGTAAGTGCGATCGATCAACACGGAATCCTCCGGTTGTTCGTCCAGCTTATTCATCCCCAAAATCACCGGAATTTTGCAATTGCTGAGAATTTCGATAATATATCGATCGCCCCCACCCGATTCCACCGAACCATCCACCACAAACAGCACCACATCCACAGACTGAATTGCGGTGCGCGCATTCTGCACCAAAACCTTACCCAGTTGGTGATGTGGCTTGTGAATTCCCGGAGTATCGACAAAAATAATTTGTGCCTCATCCGTCGTCAGGATGCCCCGCAGCCTGTTGCGCGTCGTCTGAGACACCGGCGAAGTAATGGCAATTTTCTGCCCCACCAACTGATTCATCAGCGTGGATTTGCCGACATTCGGCCGCCCGATAATACCCACAAAGCCCGATTTGTAACCCGCAGGAGCCGCGGGAACACCCATGATTTCCGATACGTCTATAAATTTACTATCTTCCACTAAAATCACCTATTTTCAAGCCCCTTCTCTGTCTATTGTCGCCTGAAAATACTCAAACGCCAGAAATATGCACTCTAGCATCTTCCTTGGCCCGGTATAGCTCGTAACACTTAAAGCTCGATCGACCCGCTTTCCCAGTGTTAAAACCTGATATCTGCTTTGCAAAACTTGATATCTGAGACAAAATTTGATAAAGTTCCAATGACACCGCTCAAAAATGAATCATTCTGGTAAAATCGAGTCCCCAATCCTGTAACAACTTCACAAGTGTAAATATCTTACTCAATTGAAGCTATTCTACAGTTTGTCAGACCAACCAGTTTTAACATTTTTGAGGATGTCTGACAATAAATTAGGTGGGTTAAACTCACACCCAAAAGCTCAGTATCATCAGGTCGTTTCAAAATTGAAGCTAATGTTTGTGGAGCCTACCTAATTAGCGCTAACCGTTATAAAGTTGAGGAGATCGATCGGATGAAATCGAAATTATTTTGGAGTTTCTGCACCGTTGTCGTAGCAAGCTTCCCTATTCCAGCTTTTGCTCAAACCAGCCCTCCAGCCAGCCCTCAAGCAGGTATTGACTATAAGGGTGGCTCGATGAAGTACCAAATTCTACCCGGCAAAATACCTGACAGAACCTTGCCCAGAGCCTTTGATTTTCCAATTATTATAAATGTTGCTACTGACACTAGCATCACCTCCGATCACGTAATTACCGACGAGTTTCGCGCCCCAGCGACTCGTACAGAATACACCAGTGCTCTCACCACCTGGTCAGAATCAATCAAAGAATGTCTGGCAAAACAGC
>JAJAYT010000063.1 GCA_026786085.1 Microcoleus sp. CAN_BIN18
AAAAAACCACTGTTAAATTTTTTTTAAAAAAAAATAAAAAAAAAACCCTTGGTTGGCCCCAACCCCCGCCCAAAATTGGCCCCCCACTCACCCCCCCACTACGAACCGCACTACGAACTGATGCTAATCTACCGGACATGATATCAATCATCTCGAAAAGCCGGATCGTTTTGTCGGGATGCTGATCGACTAGGCGCTGGTACATTAATCCTTTGCGGCTGGCCGGAATTGGGCGAAATATTGCCGTCTCTGAATCCCAGCAGCAATTTAGCATCCGCAAAATATCTCGTCCACTGTTCGATTCTCCCATCTTTTTGCCACTGGCTGCGGGAGACTCTCGATCGCAAAACCGGAACAAACTGTCGCCCGCGATCGGCTGTAATTATCACCGTAACTTCTGTTAATGCCGGATTTTCTTGAAACTCGCGGGCGATCGACAATGTGGCCAAATCTTCCGCCTGCTGCACTAAACTCGCAAAAGATTGACTATCGTCCGAATCTAGGGTAAGATAGCTTTCCTTAGTTTCTGCTAAAGATACTGATATACTTGCGGCAAAAAAGACCGTTGCTAAAATAAAGGTTGAAAATAAGCGCCGATGCAAATTCATTATTTTTCAAACTCAATGCTAATACTTGTCAATGATAATAAACAAAATTTAACAGCCGATTAAGCTCAGATTAAAATAATATTTTGTAGTGTCGGGTTTGCCCAAAAATAGGGCTTGTAGGGGAGATAACTAAATCCTTCTTCCCTCTTCCTTCTTCCTTCTTCCCTCTTCCTTCTTCCTTCTTCCCTCTTCCTGCAATGAAACTAACAAAATGCGCGATCGCCCTTGGCAGCAATTTAGGCGACTCCCTCGCCACACTCAAAAGCGCGATCGCAACTCTCAACAATACTCCAGAAATCACCGTAAAATCCCATTCTAGCTGGTATCAAACCGCCCCCGTCGGGCCGCCGCAACCCGATTATATCAATGCCTGTGCTATCCTAGAAGTTGCACTAGAACCAGAACAATTGCTAGCAAGTTTATTAGAAATTGAAATAAAATTTAATCGGATTCGCCGCGAAAAATGGGGGCCGAGAACCCTCGACCTAGATTTGCTGCTGTATGATGATTTAATCCTAGATACTCCGACACTGACTTTACCTCATCCCCGGATGACCGAAAGAGCTTTTGTATTAGTACCTTTAGCCGAAATTGCACCGGATTGGGTGCATCCAGTGACGAAAAGTGCGATCGCACAACTCCTGCAAAAGGTAAACTGTTCGGGAGTGGAAAAAATGAAAGTGTAGAAATTGAGCAAAATTCCGGGCTGCGATCGCATATCATGTCTTAAATCGGTGCAGTCCAACATTATTCACTTATCGCTTATGTCGATCGGTCAAGAACTACCCCAACTCCTCAAACAGCGCTTATTTTACCAAGGGCGCAAATTCAACTTTGACGTAGCTAGCCTCCGCCTTCCCAACGGTTCCGAAGGCGACTGGGAATGTATTCGCCACCCCGGCGGATCACTTGCAGTTCCCGTCACGCCCGAAGGTAAACTCGTCTTGGTGCGGCAATACCGCTTCGCGGCCAAAGGACGGATTTTAGAATTTCCCGCAGGTACTGTCGAAATCAATGAAAGCCCCGCCGAAACTATCAAACGCGAAATCGAAGAAGAAACCGGATATCGCGCCGGGAAATGGCGGGAATTAGGCAAATTTTTGCTCGCCCCCGGTTATTCGGACGAAATTATTTATGCTTTTTTAGCACAAGATTTGGTCAAACTGGAAAAGCCCCCAGCACAAGACGATGATGAAGACATGGAGACAGTTTTATTCACTCCTGAAGAATTAGAAAAAGCTATCTTAGCTGGCGAACCAATTGACGCGAAATCAATTTCTAGCTTTTTCTTGGCGCGTCCATTTTTGACTTGAAGCAGACCGTTTAAGGTGCGCATTGCGTACCCTACTTATTGTATAGTAGTAAGGTGCGCATTGCGCACCCTACGCGGAACTGTATCAAGTTAAAATATAATCAAAAAAATGTCTGATTTAATTTTATTTTGGCACCGTCGGGATTTGCGTATTTCTGACAACATCGGACTAGCCGCAGCGCGCCAGCAAAGCCCGAAAGTAGTCGGGATTTTTTGTCTGGATCGCAATATCCTAAATCTCGACGATGTAGCGCCAGCCAGAGTCACCTACATGATCGGCTGCTTGCAAAAACTCTCCTCGCGTTACGTCGAATTGGGCAGTCAATTACTGATAATTCAAGATGACCCGATTTTGGGAATACCAAAGTTAGCAACAGCGGTTAATGCTCAAGCAGTCTTTTGGAACTTGGACGTAGAACCCTATGCACAAAAACGCGATACATCCGTATCAAACGCCCTCCAACAAGCAGGAATTCAAGTTCAAAATTGCTGGGATCAACTCCTGCACGCGCCGGATGAAATTCGCAGCGGGACAGGACAACCCTACACAGTTTATACCCCGTTTTGGAAAAAATGGAACAGCAAACCCAAAGCCGAACCAGTAGAGACACTGCCGATAACTTGTCTGGAATTAATGACTGGATTAACCGCAGAAGAACAAGAAATTGCTAACCAAGCAGGTGCAATTGAAACACTGCCAACGGCATCTAGTTTGGGATTTATTTGGGAAAATTCGCTGTTAATAGAACCCGGAGAAGATGCGGCGCGAGACAAGTTGGAAGATTTTTGCGATCGGGCAATTTACCAATATCAAGAACAGCGCAATTTCCCCGCAATTAGTGGCACATCCGAACTCAGCGCCGCCCTCAAATTTGGTGCAATTGGCATCCGTACTGTTTGGCAAGCTACCCAGATAGTAATGGAAACTTGCCGCAGCGAAGAAGCCTGCACAAGCATCAGCACTTGGCAACAGGAAATAGCGTGGCGGGAATTTTACCAACACGCCATGTATAACTTCCCAGAATTAGCAGACGGGCCGTATCGTAAAGCATTCAAAGACTTTCCTTGGGAAAACGATGAAAAGCTGTTTCAAGCTTGGTGTAGGGGCAAAACTGGCTATCCAATTATCGATGCAGCAATGCGGCAGTTAAATCAGACAGGTTGGATGCACAATCGCTGCCGCATGATAGTCGCTAGTTTTCTCACCAAAGATTTAATTATTAACTGGCAGTGGGGCGAAAAATACTTCATGCAAAAATTGATTGATGGCGACCTTTCTGCTAATAATGGCGGCTGGCAGTGGAGTGCATCGAGCGGCATGGACCCGAAACCTTTGCGAATATTTAATCCCGCCAGTCAAGCTCAGAAATTTGACCCAGAAGGGGAATATATTCGGCACTGGGTTCCAGAATTGCGCCGAGTTGATACTAAACTTTTGCTAACAGGAAATATTTCGCCTTTAGAACGTCGGCTGCTTCATTATCCCGATCCGATCGTAGACCACAATGAGCAGCAACGGAAGTTTAAGGAACTTTATAAGCAGCAAAAAATCGTTGAGTAGAAAATCGGGCGAATAGAATTTGCGCCTACACAGACAAAACCCGCCGACGCGGGTTGAAGAAAGAAGAAAGAAAGGGCGAATGGAATTCGCGCCTACACAGACAAAACCCGCCGACGCGGGTTGAAGAAAGAAAGAAAACCGGGCGAATGGAATTCGCACCTACACAGACAAAACCCGCCGACGCGGGTTTGAAGAAAGAAAGAAAGAAAGGGCGAATGGAATTCGCGCCTACACAGACAAAACCCGCCGACGCGGGTTGAAGAAAGAAAGAAAACCGGGCGAATGGAATTAGGTTGTTTTCTTTACACCTTCTGAATTCGGACGAAATTTTTTGTAGCCGCGGTTTCAATCACCGTCTTATCTGATCTAAATCGTATTGAGTTACAATAAAATTAAATAAATTGGAGGTTGAAATGGTAACGCTGCAATTAAGACAGATCAGTGTACCCCCAGGACATAGACTGCTGTTGAACGATGTCAACTGGCAGGAATTTGAGGCGATTTTAGAAGAGTTGGGAGAACACCGTGGCTCTAGAATAGCTTACAGTCAAGGAACTTTGGAGATTAGGATGCCGCTGCCAGAACATGAATTTAATAAAGAGATCATTGGCGATATGGTCAAAATACTACTCGAAGAACTTGAAATCGATCGAGAATGTTTTGGTTCGACGACTTTTAAGCGAAAAAGTATGTTACAGGGAATTGAACCTGATAACTGTTTTTACATTCAGAATTATGCTTTAATGATTGGTAAAAAGCGCATCGACTTAACTGTTGATCCTGCGCCGGATTTAGCAATTGAAGTCGATTTAACTTCCAAAACTCAATTGGATGCTTACGAGGCGTTGGGAGTCCCTGAAATCTGGCGCTACGAAAATAAAAGGCTTCAGATTAATGTGCTTGAAGATGGGAAATATGTTGATTCTGCAATTAGTCCAACATTTCCCAATCTGCCAATTATTGAAGCTATTTCTCAATATTGTGAACAAAGTCAAACGGCGGGAACAAGTCAAACTCTCCGATTGTTTCGTAAGTGGGTTAAAGAACAAATACAAACTTGATGTGATATCCCTATTTCTGACAGCAAGGTTCCTGATTTTTTGGTATTTTTAATTTCGCTGTTGGGTGATGGACAGAGAGTAGGGGTGTTGACCTTGAGATCGATCGCCCACAAAGATCACATAAGTTCCCTTGTCCCCATAGCCGGAAAATTCGACATTCCCCGCACCAGCATTCGCCGGTAGCACGCAGAAACGACCCCTCGGCCCCTGAATCATCAAACTCGGAGCTCCCGCCGTTTGTACTGCAATTTTCCAGTAAGGTAAATCCTGTGTTACTTCGATGACTTGGTTCGGCCCTTGGGCGACGAAACCGCAGTCGCCACTATTGTTCGGGCCGCCGGAGACTCCAGAAACGCTCAGCGGTTCACGAAATCCCGGAGCAATTTGTAGCGGTTGGCTCCGAAGGGCTCCCGCAGGCGCTAAAATCATTGCCAAGGCTAGGATTCCGATCGAGCTAAAGCGTAGTCTGGGGCGATCGCAGGGATAGCATATCTTCATTTTTATCCTTATTTATCCGAAATTTATCGGAACATAATGGCTTCGGTTCTACTTCTTTGACAGTAGAAGATAATTAGGGGTTCCGAACACGGTAATGTGACTCTTATTAATGTGACCGTCCTAAAATGATTAATGTACAGCCAAACTAACTCCAATTTTTTTTATGAATCCTCAAAATAACTTCAATTGGCAGCAGGCGATCGGAGAACTAAAAGCTAAACTAGAGCGATCGCCTCTCATCCAACAAAATCCCGACAGCTATCAAGCCGTCGGAACCTTCTACAATCAATCTCTGGACAAGTTTCAAAGACTCCCCAAACCGGGACAGGTGGCAGTCTTTGCCGTCGGAGCGATCGTTGTCCTGACAGTCTTCAATAGCATCGTACAGCTAATTTCCGCGCTGATGACTCTTGCCGTTCTGGGAGTGCTAATCTACATAGCGTACAAATTGGCAATTGCTCCTGATTCCTCCAACTAACGACTAAAAATAGGAAATTATAAATATGGCTAGCCCAACCGCACCAGGTGGTATTAATCAACCCGATCCGTCTTGGCAGACACAATCCCAGCAAATGCCACTGCTGGTTCGCAGGTGCGGCGCTTGGGCCGTTGAAATTTCGTTAATTGCGGCCAGCGCCCTGATTCCCTTCAGTATCGGCGCATTGGTTAACAAGGAATCTCAAACCGTGCCACTCAATCCCTCGGTAGCAGCAGCATCGGAAACCGTCGCCCGTACTTTGGGCATACCCGTGCGCGATCGCAACCCCAGAGTCGCACCCCTAACTAATCTATTCTGGTCTGGGGCACTGCTAGCACCAGCAGTTTTAGCTGCGTGGCAGTTGTTTTTGCTCGCCAGAACCGGTCAAACTCTCCCCAAACGCTGGTTTGGGGTGAAAGTTGTCACAGCGTCGGGTATTCCTCCGGGTTTTCGGCGAGTGCTAATTCGTGAAAGTTTGGGGCGCTGGGGAGTGCCTCTGGGCGTTGCCTACGGCATTTGGCGCTTATCCGGCGCGTTTCCAGATTTGCTGATTTTAGGGGGATTGAGCGGCTTGGCAATCCTCGCAGACGGGGCTTTTGCGTTGCGCTACAAACGGCAGTCGGGGCACGATCGACTTGTGAATACTTTGGTCGTCAATGCTCGATCGCACGAACTGTCTACAAATCCTGTCAAAAGTCAAGAATGGACTGAGGAAGACGCGCAAATTGCGGCTTTGGTTTTGACTCCCGAAACCGACGTGAAAGAAGATCCCAGTTTGTGGAATTGGATGCGCCAACATCCAGGCACAACTTTAGTAATAGTTACCATCGGCAGCGCGGGATTGATTTTAAGTTTGTTTGTTGGCACTTTGATCTACACTCAAAGTCAAGCAAATATGCGGGATTCTCGGCAGCGGAATGACGAATTATTTGTGGCTTTAGTGAATAAATTGTCTCCGACTTCGGCTAGCGGAACATCCGGGAGGCGATCGGCAATTTTGGCTTTGGGCGCCGTGGAAGACTCCCGCGCCGTACCGCTGTTAGCCGATTTGCTAGCTCAAGAAGAGAGCCGCCCGATGTTGGACGCGATCCAGCAAGCTTTAGTCAGTACCGGCCCGAAAGCTTTGCCTGACTTGCGGCGGTTGAATCTAGCTCTCAGCAATGACCTCGAATCCCTGCGATTTGGGGGGAAAACCCCGGAACGAGAGTTAGCAGCCACTCGCCAAAGAACAGTGCAAAGGGCGATCGGCAAAATTCTCACAGTGTATAGCAGCCAGCTCAACGGCGCGGATTTGAGCCGCACAGATTTAAGTCAAAGTCCTGCCGGCCCAGGTCAGTTTACTTTAGTATTAGACAAAGTTGACTTGTCAGGAATTAAGCTCAGAAAAACCAATTTAACCAATGCCAGCTTGCAAGGAACTCGCTTTTATGGAACTGGCGAAGACAGGCGACCGGGTACATTTGACGATTGGATTTCTGACTTAAGCGAAGCTAATTTTGAGGGAGCAAATTTAACCGGAGCATCTTTGAACAGTGCAGTAATGAACCGCACTACTTTTGTGCGCGCTGTCCTGAACAAAGCTAATTTCTCAAACGGAAGTTTGACTGGAGCTAATTTTAGCAGTGCTCTGTTAATTGGAGCTTCTTTGCAGCAAGCAATGTTAAAAGGAGCAAGTTTTACTGGTGCAGATATCGGAAGCGCTAATTTTTCGGGAGCAAATTTGGAAAGTGCACGTTTAGGCAAAGTGAAGGCTCAAGGCGCTCAATTGTCCTTGACAAATTTGTCTAAATCGGAATGGCAAGGTGCTGATTTATCTGGTGCTGATTTGAGCGGTGCAAATTTACAAAATGCTGATTTTAGTTCAGCTAAACTCGCCAACGCGAATTTTAAAGATGCTCGGTTGCAAGATGCTAATTTGCGGAATGCGGACGTGAGTTCGGTTGATTTTAGGGGCGCGAATTTAGCGGGAGTGAATTTTCAAGGGGCTGTGTTTCTGGGGAAGGCGACTTCGGATCAGTTTATTCAAAGTCCTGTCGGTAGCAAATCGGGTCGATTCCAAGGAGTTAATTTTGGGGAGGCTAAGAATTTAGATCAAAGTCAAATTGCTTACATTTGTTTGCAGGGCGGGTTTCATCCGAAGTGCCCGCAGAAGAATTAAGCGATAATGATTATTATCTCTTTTATAGGAGTAACAGAAGCGATGACCGAATTACTGGAACGGGCGATCGCCCGCTTGAAAAGCCTACCAGCTAGTCAGCAGGATACGATCGCAGCAATGATTTTAGAAGAACTTGAAGATGAAGTTGAATGGGATGCAACTTTTGCAAATTCCCAAGATTTACTTGCTAAGCTTGCCACCGAGGCAATGGCTGAGTATCTTGCAGGTAAAACCCAAGAGTTAGATCCGGAAAAATTGTGAAGTCACGCACTACCACTCAATTCCGTAAAGCATTTGCGAGACTACCTAAGCAAGTTCAGGATCAGATCCGTGAAGCATACCGCCAATTCAGACAAGATCCTGGTCATCCAAGCTTACGTTTCAAAAGAGTGCATCCAGAATTACCAATTTATTCTGCTCGGATTAGCAAAAACTATCGAGCAGTTGGACAGCTAGATCAAGATACAATCATTTGGTTTTGGGTGGGTTCACATACAGAATATGACAGGCTGCTCTCTCAGCTATAGCACCACTAGCATCAGCAGTGGGTTGCCATCGGGGATGGGACAGATTTTGATTGCTGATTTTAATCTAAAGAGTGGGGCAAACACGGCGGGATTGCCCCTAGGAAATGCTAAATGTCGATCGGATCTATCCCCAACTCTCGCAATCGTTGAGCTAATTGTTCAGAACGTTCAGC
>JAJAYT010000064.1 GCA_026786085.1 Microcoleus sp. CAN_BIN18
ACAGTTGACAGTTGACAGTTGACAGTTGACTGCTTGAGTGCTTGAGTGCGAAGTTTTTAGGCTGGGGCTTAAATCCCCTGCCTAAAAACAATCCACCTAAAGGTGGGGGCTTAAATCCCCTGTGATGCAGGTCATTTAGGAATTTGAGGACAGAAGTCCGAACGATCAAACTTAACTCGAAACTATTTTTTTCCCTTTTCCCATGCCGTAGGTAAGAGCATAGCTGGTAGCCAACAGCCGCAGCCAAACAGCCGGATAGCGAGGCTCCAACCAAGGCTGTATTCTGCGGGCGAAACTGGGAAGCCATCCGAATAGGAAACTTGCCAAAGCCAGCAGAGTAAAATTAAAGTAACTCCCCAGCCAGCGCAAAATATCCCGGAAGGTGACAAAATCTAAAATCCACAACAGGAGAGAAGGATTTTTTCCGGCTGCTTTAATTGCCAATCGATTGAAAGTTAGCCAGTCGGCTTTGTCTTTAATAAAAGTTTCGGCTACGGCGAGTTCTTCTTCTGCCAAAAGACCGAAAAAGGTATTGAGCATTGAATTAATTCTTTGGGGTGGCAAAGTTCGTCCCGTCGGCACCATCATGCCTTTAGAAAACAGCCAAGTTACTGATATATTGCTCTGGTAGGCACGAATTTGGTTTAAGTGCTTGGCACTTAATAAATTGTGCTTTAAAGCTGTATCCAATAGGTCTGTTAATCGAAAAAGATTGCGGATGAGAGAGCCGAAACCGGTGAATACTAAGGGAGATTGCAAAGATGCTGCATCGCCGATCGCAATTAGGCGATCGACAGCCACGGCCCGATCCTGGCTGCTGCTGCTAAAATGCCCTGGAATATAACCAAAAGTCGGCTTTTTCCACACCAATTTATCGAGATCGCAGCGGCGGTACTCCGGCAAAATTGCGAAAAAATCCTCGTACAGTTCCAGCAAAGAACCGGGATTCTCGGGATTTACTTGGTGATAGTGAAAGAGATAAATTGTGAGTTCTCCTCCAGCGCCGGGAAATAACTCCCAAATCAGTTGGCGGCCGCGGGAAATATCGCCGTGACTCCAGAGAACGTCGCCGTAATCGGAATCCCAAACTCCCGGCTCAATTCCTCCGTCGATGACTCCTCCCACCGTCGGACAAACGCTGTCAAAAGCCCGTCCTTCGTTCAATTGCCAAGCGATGGGAGAAGCCGAACCCATTGCATCGACGAGCAAACGTCCGCTGACAGTGCGATCGGTTTTTGTCGGCAAGTGGCAGCCCTGAACGATAACTTTTTCAGATTCAATATCGGCTCTGATAAACTCAGTTTCGTCCCAGATTTCCCCGCCAGCTTCTGTGAGCTTAACTCCCGCCAAATACACCAGTTTATCGCTGTCCAAAGCTATATTCAGCACCTTCGGCGTGTGCAGAATTTCCGCTTTAGCAACGGGTGGATTGTTAGCATCAAAAAACTTGCAGTAGCCATCTTTGTATTCTCGCGCAATCAAAGTTTCGATTTCAGCAGCAGTAAATAAACCCAAATCAATTAAGCTTTGAATTTCATCCCGTGAAATATTCCACTCGCGGTTCATCCGCCCGAAAGGCATTCGTTCCAGCAGCAGCACTCGGTAGCCTAATTTCGCCATGACTGCGGCGTGAATCACTCCCAAAGCCCCGCCGATATAAATTAAGTCGTAAACAGTATCGCCAGCATCTGACGAAACAGTGCCTGCTTTCTTCTCCCCTCTTCCTTCTTCCTTCTCTTCTTCCTTCAAAAACACGACTTGTTTTGGCTTTTGAGGATTGCGAGTGTTTTCGCGCCAGCGCTGCTCCCACCAGTAAACGCGTTGGAGGTCGTATTCGCCTTTGGGCATTTTTTGGAAGTATTTGACGGTGAGGGGGTAATAGGGGGCAAGAGCTTCAAAAATTGACTGGTTGGAGAGGTCTATGACAGGGGGTTCTGGGTAGCGATCGGGAAACTTGTTTCTCACAGCCAGATTCAGAGTTTCCAAGAACTTTCTTTCTCCTGCGGGCGCGTCTTCTAGGCGAAAGACTTTTAAATAAGTTGTGCGCTGGACTGACCAGACAAAGGTGGAAAGTTCTGTCGATCGCGAATTGCCGTTTCTGGAATTTGCGTCAGCGAATGTCGGTTTTGGATTAGCATTTGCAGTTCCAGACAACAAAACCTCGGCTGCTGTTGCGTTTGAAAGCAAGCGAAAGCCGTCAGGAGTAATAATTTTTTCTCCGATTTCGGGGTCAAATTCGTGCTGTAACCAGGTACAGACGGCCGCTGCATCCGGTGTGGGGACTTCTAGATAAAGAATTTCTTGCATTTGAGGTTCTCTATAAATTCATGAAGATGGGGAGTTGACAAGGGAGGAAAGTACGCTATACTCCCGGATACTTATTTAGTTTTAAATAAGTTTACAATGTTCTCAGATTTTTAGGTTTTCGATAGCAAGAGCGATCGGTTGATCCACAGCGACTGATAGATCCAGCCCCTTCATTATTATGCAATCTGATGAATTATCCCATTCCGACGAATCCTCAAGAAATGATTGCTTTGCGACAACACCCACTGAATGAAGAATTGGTGGCGTCGGCGATCGCGGGCGTGATTCAAATAGCTCGATCGCGAGCTCAATCTTTGGATGAGTTAAAGGCTGAGGTACTCGCCGACGACAATCTGCTGGATTTGGCTCAAAGGCGCTGGCTGAGCGAGATTGTAGCTGAAGCTTGGGAAAATTGGTCTTAAATTCACCTATTATTGATAATTTTTCTGAGATTGGCTTCCTGTTTCACAGGCTAGCTGCATCGATCAAATATTTTAAAATGCCAATAATTTTACTAATATTATCAATAAAATAATCATTTAAATCAACTTCCATAATTTGATTGCTAAGTCGTAAAAATTTCCAGTTTGTCCCTGTTGTGACTACTCCATATATTGCGATACGGTTCACTTAACACTATTTATGCCCCGGAGATCCCCCTCGCATCCCCCTTAAGAAGGGGGACTTTGAGAGCTTTCTTGTCCCCCCCTTGGGAAGGGGGGTTAGGGGGGATCGGTCTTAAGTGAACCGTATTGCCATATATTGCGGAAATATTATTATTTCTTCTTTCATTAAAAATTTGAGCAGCAATCATTTCTGCCATACATTGTGGCAATCCAGCTTAGATATTATCATTTTTAGCTTCTACTAAAGCGACAACCGGAGCTTTAATTAACAGTTGTTCGGGCAACTAACTAACGTAATTCAACTTCTCGCTTGACGGATGTTAAAACCCGATCGCCCCTAGTCAACCGATACTCGGCGCGCCACACTCCGGGAGTCACAGAATTTGTACTGTTTCTTTTGCCGACATAACCCAACCAAGTGCGGCTGGGGGCTTTAATTTCGCTGGTCTGATCTGCGATAGTTTGGCCATTGGGTGCAAATAATTTGTATTGTTCCCGATCGCCCTTAAGTACGCCGTAACTTTGCACCCAAAAGAACAAAACGGAACTTTTTGCAGGCAATTTAGTCTCTGAAAATTCTCCTGCCCAAACAGCGTTCTGATCCGGCGGTTTAGTGGCAAAACCTGCGCGAATTAAACCTGTGGAAATATAGCCTAGAGGCTTGTCCCAAATTGGATTGCGGGCGATGTTGCAGCCTAATTTGGCATCGGGGCCGACAAATGGATCTACGGGTTTGCCTTGATAGCGAAAAGTGACGTGTACGTGGGGGAAAGAGGCTAAGCCAGAGTTTCCCACCATGCCCAAAACTGTGCCTTTTTGTACTTGGACTCCCGGCTTCACAACAATGCTGTTTTGGCGGAGGTGGCAATATTGGGCTTCCCAGCCTGCGCCGTGATCGATTACCATGCCGTTGCCGCATTCTGTACCTGCGACGTTGGCTTTGTCTGTCTGGTTTTGCAAACGCCGATCGACTACGCCATCTCGCACTCGCAAAACTTTGCCCGCAGCGGAGGCAATTACGGGGACTCCTTTTGCCATTGCTTTCGCGTCGGGAATCGCAAAATCTGTGCCGTCGTGCCCGTCGTAGGTTTGCCGCCCGCAGCCAAATTCGACGGCGGCGGGACTTGGATCGCGATCAAAGTACAGCAATACAAAACAGTCTTTTCCTAGCGTACAGTCGATCGGCTTACCGAATTGCCCGTTGCTGGGTTTTTGGGCGACTGCGGTTGAAACGAGGCGCTGGGCGATCGTGTTGGCTTGGGCGATCGGCGCACTTACTCCGGTTTCCTTAGCACAGCTAGAAAGACTTGTCAACCCCACGGTCAACAAAATTGTAGAAATCTGTTTTTTTGAGAGTAAAATCATTCGGTGGGATGTAAAGCTGAGGTGGGTAGTTAAAAATCAATTAATCATTCAAAATACAGTTGCTCAGGAATCTAGACGATCGATCGGGCGTTTTCGTTTCCTAGATTTGTTGTATTATTATATGTTTGGGATTTTTAATTGTTAATTACTTAAAAAATGCTCTCTCAAATTCGATCGCTCATTTCGATAATTCGCCTGGCCGGGCTTGCTGTTGCTGCTTTTGCGATGTGGGGATTTGCCACCATTGCCGAAGAGGTGTTGGAAAAGGAAACTGACGCTTTCGATACATCTATTTTACTATATCTGAGGAGCCTCCACACTCCGGTGCGCGATCGAGTCATGCTGGGCTTGACATTTTTGGGGGAGCCAAATTTGCTGCTAATGCTGAGCGTGAGTTTGGGTATGGTGTTGTGGGTGCGCAAACATCACTCCGAAGCCACAACTATTGCAGTTACCGGCGCTGGGGCGATCGGTTTAAACCTACTGTTAAAACAACTGTTTTCCCGCGCTCGACCTCAACTTTGGGAGCGCAGGGTTGATGTGAGATTTTACAGTTTTCCTAGTGGACACGCGATGATTTCAATGGTTATTTACGGTTTGCTAGGATATTTGTTGGGTGAGCGCTTTCCCAAGCAGCGCTGGTGGATTTACAGCTTGACGGTTGTATTAGTAGCTGCTATTGGTTTCAGTCGGCTTTATCTAGGAGTTCACTGGCCTACGGATGTTATTGCTGGTTATATTGCGGGTTTTGTATGGCTGATAGCCTGCATTTTTAGTTTACAAGTATGGAAGCAATTTGATAATTCTCGTCCTGTTCCTGAAGAGAACTTTTTGTCGCCCGATCGCTCAAATGACTGTTGAATGATATTATGTCCGCTGGCATCAATATCTAGCGGGGGCGGGTTTATTTATCCCTTGAGTTAGTTTCAAATATTTAGAAAAAAATCTTGAAACAAAGTTACCGGATATGACTACTGACTACTGACTACTGACTACTGACTACTGACTAACAACTGTTTGCTTTTGGGTAAAACACATGGCAATTCCTTTTTCGTAGTAAGCAGCCTCGTTAATAAAAATCGGATAAACAATCGATTTGTCTTCATACAAGACCGACTCACCATCAAAGGTCAAAAACATCGGATCGCCGGGATTTAGGGCTTCATAATCTCTGGATTGTAGCTGAGGATGAATCATTGCCTGAATTTCTTTCTTCTTGTTTCTGGGATAGTCGATCGCCCGAATGCTTTGATAAATAGTCAGGGGATTTGTTGCAACTGGCATCGTGCCTTGATTGTAGGCTTCTGTGCAGTCTAAAATTGTGCCGATAACTTGCTCGGTTTGCTGAAACAAAGACGCATCTAATACGCCTTGTGGCACTGCACCAACTTCTAGCGTACCGCCTAACTCGGAGAGCGATCGCAGCAAAGGACTATCTTCATTCTTGGTTGTCGCAGCCAGCAGCTTGATGTGAGGATATACGGATGTTAAATAAGCTGCTAGTTGCAGGTTAAAGGGATGCTGGCTGGCCAGAATAAATGTTAGCCCCATGTTGGATGTGGTGCTATGCAAGTCGATGATTAAGCTTTGTTGCTGGGTGTTTTTTGAGCTAAAAATGTGGTATATTTCTTTCGCCCGCTGGGCTTCGTAACTGGAGATATCGGGATTTTCTAAGTCTTGCTGGCGAAAGCAGCGGTTGAGGTCGATATCGATGTAGCGTCTCCCGATTTCGCAGGCTTGGGGATTGGCTAGCAGGGCGATGGTTTCAAAAGTCGATCGCGCAATTGACTCTGGCGCGCGATCGAACTTCTTCACAAGGTATACTCCTGTGAGTTCGTTTCCGTGGGTTCCTCCCACTATGGCGACACGTTTAATTTGATTCATAAACAAACAAGTTTCTATGCCAAGCATACCATTATTTGTCATCTATTGGTAACGTAAATCTCAGAAACCGGGTTTCTCTCGGTATTTCGTGTCACCCAACCAAAAACTCATAGAAACCCGGTTTCTCGCTTCTTGCGTAGATATCAGAAACCGGGTTTCTCTCGGTATTTCGTGTCACCCAACCAAAAACTCATAGAAACCCGGTTTCTTGGCCTCGATGCGTAAACCTCGTTTCTTGGCCTCGATGCCTACTTATATTCGGTCAATTAGTGCGGTCGCACCAATCTTATTGTCGTTGTCTTCGGACATGATATGATTTAAAATTAAGGTAGCTCGGGCGATCGCCCCCACAGCCGAAATCTCGGTGTTACCATGCGTAAAATTGTACTATTCATTGCATCTAGTTTGGACGGTTATATCGCCAGATATAATGGCGATATTGACTGGCTGTTTACAGACCAAAATTACGGCTACACTAAATTCTTAGATAGCATCGATACGGTTCTCATGGGTCGCAAAACTTACGACCAAGTTATAACTTTTGGCGAGTATCCGTACCAGGAAAAAAAGAGTTATGTTTTTACTAAAAATCTCGATTTTTCAGCAACTTCTGATGTGGAAGTAGTAACACAATTAGATAGTTTTGTCAATGATTTGCGCTTGCTTGAGGGCAAGAATATTTGGTTAGTGGGAGGTTCTCTGCTGATTCGCGATTTCCTGAATCAAAATTTTGTCAACGAGGTGATTCTCTCGGTACATCCGATTATTTTGGGCGAGGGAATTCCGTTATTTGCTAATCCCATAAATACTACAGCTTTGCAGTTAACTGGATGTCAGACTTACAGTTCTGGTATGGTTCAGCTATCTTATGATGTTGCCACTTGAGGGCGCGCTGTGTTGTTAAGCGGATGATAAAATGTGTTTGCTACTTGTTACTATTAATATCTGTTTTCTGCGTCGCGCTGCCGGCTGAGGCATCTGTCTGCCGCAATTATCAAGGGCGCGAGATTTGCATTGTCGATATCAAACGCAGTGCGAAAAATTATTGGGAATACAGGGTGATTCTGGGTGTTGATGGAGTCAAACAGCCTCTGGAAGTCTACAATTGCCGCGATCGCACTACAGTTAAGCAAGATGGCACTGTTTTGGCGTTTGGACAAAACAACCCTGGTGAATTTGTCTGCCGTTTTTTTAAGAAATAGCATATTGGGGACAGGCTTCTAGCCCATCCCACAAGAGTTGGAGACGGCGGTTGGAGACGGCGGTTGAAACCGCGTCTACACAAACGAAACCCGCCTCCGCGGGTTGAAGACGGCGGTTAAAATTTGCCGTCAACTGCTGAGACGCAGCGTTCGCAAATTAACGGATGTTCGATCGACTCTCCGACATGAGTAGAATAGTTCCAGCATCGATCGCACTTATGGCCACCCACCTTAACAACACCAATCGCTAACTCTGGAGATTCGTAACTGTAGGGCAATCCTGCAATCACCACGTTCGATTCAACCAGTTCGACTTCTGATGTGATAAATAAGTACCGCAGTTCGTCTACGGCGTTGCTAGCCTTCGCAGAATCAGGCATTAAAGTGATGTTAGCCAGAATTTCCGACTGTTTATCCAGTGTAATTGACTTCGCTTTCGGCATTTCAGGCGCTTTCACAATAGCCATTTCGGCGGTTGCTGTGGCCATTTGTGCGATCGGCTGTAATTCGACAAGCACCTTTTCCGGCACTTCCATCACAATCGGCTGTCTTTCTGGAAACACAATCGCCTCTGCATTTCCAGCCACATCTAACTTCAGCAACTCAACTTGTGCAGCAATTTCTTGACGGTTTTCAGCAAACAATAAGTTACGGAAAACAAACCACAATGTGAATAGGAAACCGATCACTTCAAACAGTTCACCCAACATCGGAACCTGATTAATCGTATCCAAAACC
>JAJAYT010000065.1 GCA_026786085.1 Microcoleus sp. CAN_BIN18
AGATTTATTTTGATCTTCTGCCGTTGTTCTGGCGTCATATTGACTTGGGGTGATGGTAATTTATCTGCTTTCTATTCTGCCATCAACTTGTCGGCCAAGTCTTTGAGTATTTATACTGACTGCAAAACTGGGATGCTCCCATCGCTTTTAGCCTAGAATTAAAAACCCGGTTGCTCCAAGAAACCGGGTTTTTATTAAAAAATTAATGAAATTTTCAGATTAAATGAGTGGTATTCACCGTGAACTAACTATAGACAATAGACACCGCCGCATCTCCCAGATACACTACAAATGCAAAGGTTATTGCAGCGAGGGGGAGCTGCTCATGTATTTAACAATGAAGCTACAATGATTAGGGTGGCACAAGCCATAATAGAAAATGGGGAATTCACAGGCATTATTCGCAATCACGAACGATATGGACTCTACTTTGCCAGCCCAATTGGTTATAGAATTGAGAGTGATGGCAGCCAAATTTCTTTACATTACGGTGAAATTAAAGTGATAGGAGATAAATATCATGTCATCCCCCGTACCCAACCTAGCAAATAACTGGCAGTTTACAGAAATATGGGTTGACCCTACTTCTGTTCCTCCTTATGTTTTGATGTTGCTCGGTGATGATAAAAATAATTTTTGCATTTTCGACCCGACTGAAGACTATAAGATTGTTTTTGCTTGTTCTAGCTATGAGGAAGCCCGGTTTTGGCTGCTTGAAGATGAATATGAGCGGGTTGAAGGGCGGCTCAATGTTGAGCAAGTGGCTTAAGTTATTGATGATGAAAGTCAAGCTTAAATCTCTAGATTATTACTTGAGCCTGAAATATCCTATCAGTTTTTACCCAGAATCTGAAGGTTATACAGCGATCATCAAAGACCTTCCGGGTTGTATGTCTGTGGGCGAAACTTTGTCAGAAGCAATGGAGAACATTGAGGAAGCTAGGGAATTGTGGATAGAGACTGCTTATGAGTATGGTGATGAGATTCCTTTACCTTCAATTGTCTAGACTCGCAGGTTAAAAAATCTTGTGGATGCTCTCAACAACTTGCTCAAGAAAATCAACCGCTTCATTAACTAATAGTTCATCAATAGGCCAGCGATCGCCTATTGGGTATGAAGGATCTATATCTGCTTCATGTGCTATCTTATTTCGGCGATCGACAATCCGACTTAGTTCTTTTTTTATATCTTTAGCAGGCCTACCCATGTTAATAGAGACTTCTTCCCACAACTTTTTATCGCAAATCAGCCGGACAGCATCAGCTATAGCATTTGGCGACTGAAAACTTTTGTAGCTGTGGCGTTGGCGAATTTCATCTTCTAACCAGGAATCAATATTTTGTCCTGCGTTTATACCTGCACGAGCGTTACCCAGTGAAATTTGAAACCTCGAAAATGCTGGAGGTTCAGGACGTTGCCCCCGATGAATTTCTAACATTCCTATCCTGACAACTTCATGGATATAGTAATCCAAAGCGCTAACCGCTAGAACAAGTGAAGCTCTCAGCATATCTGAAATATCCAGAACACTGCTAGCTTGAGCTTTTAAAGAATTATGCACAGCAATCAGATCCCGAACGCGAGCAATACTGATGCGAAATAGATCAATTGCTGACTGCATTGCACGTTAACCCAATAACTCTGTCTGCTAGTTCATCAAAAGTATTTTTGAAATTTTTTTGTGCTTCTAGAGTAGTCTTTAAAACTCTACCATTCTGACCTATTTGCTTAGAAGTTAGAGCAAAAACTGGTGTTTGCTTCTTTTGAGACTTAGCAATCAAGCTGTTAAAATCAGAAATTTGAGCAAGGCAGAAATCACTTTCAACTGCTTGAGATGCGTACATTTCATCGGTTAGCAGCATATTGTTTTTTTGCAAAGATGGCCCTAATCTAGCGGAAACAGCTACTTCAATATCATCAATCCAATCCTGAAAAGACTTAGCAGCATTTCCATTTCTAATTCTATAGTTTTGAACAATAGTTCCAAGCAAGCGCGGTGTAACTTTGGGAAATGGATAGTCGGCATCTTTCAAAATCCTCATTTCTGAAGCTTTCTGAGCCCAAGCATACCATTTTGGCAAAATTTTTGCCAAAGAATCGATCGCCATTACTGAAAACAAGTCTGGAGTGGTAGGAAGTATAAAAAAATCACTGGTCATCATTAGGTTCTGATTGATTGAGCTTAAATTTGGACTCATATCAATCAAAATATAATCAGCCTTAAACTTATCTGCTGTTTTCTGCAAAAGATATGAAATTGAACCAGGTAAGTTTTGCAGTGTTTGAATTGAACTGCCTAGCTGTTGTGCAATGGCTAATGTTATCTCATATTCAGCAAATCCCACATGACCGGGCAATAACAACAAACCATCGCACCCTTCTACTGGCAAACAATCTACAGCCTCAATTAGCTTAGGCCTTGATTCAAATGCAGGTGCTAAGCCTGATTTAATATTCTGTTCTTTTTTATATATTTCCTCTATATCTTCCTTAGTTGAAGACCCCAAAACCATCTCTGTGAGGTTGCATTGCGGATCTGCATCCACTAAGATTACTTTTTTTCCCTTGGTGGCTAACATCCATCCTAGATTAAATGTAGTGGTTGTTTTGCCAACGCCACCCTTGTGATTAAATAGAGCTATTTTTTGAACCATCTTTTTTTAGAGTTTGGGGGAAGGCAGTACCTAGGTCTTGTAATTCAGCCTGTGACTATTATAGAGTCAGGACGGAGCGTGCGATCGCGCTTTCCCCCCCACTATTCCAGAATCCCAGGCCACACACCCGTAGGTCGATCGCACAAAGCGCGGCCTATAATCTAAACTAGCCTCTCATCACTTGCAGAATCGCCATGAATCAGGACAAGGAAAAAATCACCTATTCACAGAAAACAGAGCGCCTCAAGGTTATAGCTCAGTTTATCAAAACAGTGACACCGATGATTTGGACGATCGTCATTTTGGTAGTCATCATTCCCCTGTTAGGTAATTTTATAATTTCCAAATCCTTAACAAATACTGCAAACACAACAGTTGTAGTCTCGCCACCACACGATTTTAGCAAAGTTAACCAAGATCTTAAAAACGCCATCCAAACAGCCCACACAACTGCCGAAACTTTCGCCTCAAAAGAATTAGACAAATGGGAAACCGAAGTAATTGCGCGCGTTGACAACAGTTTTCTCGATTGGTACTTTGATTACTTCAACCAAAAAAAGATGGAGTTTACCGTACCTTTCAACTTCGTGAAATCAGCCATATTCAACAGATTTGATATGAATGCAGCGTCTCAAGCTGTTTCCGAAAAATTAACCGAAGATTTTCAAAGAGAATTTGCCAACCGCGTATTGTTGCCCAAAAATGCTCAAATGCGGTTTCAATTAATTACCCAAGATACCGCTAACTTGTACATAGCCGAAGTTAGTAAAAATGTGAAAGTAGTTCAAAACAATTATAACATACCTCAAACAAATTGGGATAAACATCTGAATGACATTGCTACCACAATTAGCAATAAAGGAAACATCTCGAATTTATCATTAAAAGCATTAGTTGGCGGTGGTGGATACTTACTTGCTAAGCCATTAATTTTGGGAATGGCCACAAAAATTGGTAGCAAAGTAACCGCAAAAGTTGCCACCAAAGCCGCTGCCAAGATGGCTACAAAAACAGGCGGTACAGTGGCGAGTCAGTTGGGAGTAGGTTTAATCGATCCGATTGTCGGTGTCGGGATTATCATGTGGGATTTGTGGGATTATGACCGCACCGTGAAAGTCGAAAGACCGATTTTGCGCGAACACCTTGTAAGTTACTTGAACGATTTCAAAAAGTCCCTACTCACAAATCCTGAAACCGGAATCATGGCAGCAATTTATCAGTTAGAAAGCGGAATTTTGAAGTCACTTTAATCATTTACAGCACTTGGAAAGTATCAGTCCAAGACGCAGAACCTCTATATGTTGCGCCTTCTGGCCTAGCGTCAAAGGAAACCAGTCCTTGCTGCTCTCGATCGGCGTAGACTTCTATATTCTCAACTCTAGGCGTTGCTGAATTAAGGTCAGTCCTGGACGCAATTGTTACACTTAAATCGGATTGTAGGGTGCCTCATTTTTGGAGCTAGTACGAAAAACTAGGGTTTTCTCCGACGGGACACCCTACTAATTGTGCTACTTTCTCAACACTTCGGACAGTTTTTGATTGCCAAGCGTAAAATAAGGATTTCAGCGCGATTCGGCAAGTTCGCTGGTTTTAGGAAAATCAAGGGTTTTAAGCTACGACATAAAAACTGTGCGGACTATTGTTTATATAAAAACTACCGGGACTTACGCATCGATCCCCCCAACCCCCCTTAAAAAGGGGGGCTTTCAGGTTCCCCCCTTTTTAAGGGGTTAGGGGCGATCGGGATTTGAGGCATTTCGTGCGTAAGTCCTGAACTACCTTCTATTGTACTTACCAGGATGCAACAATCAAAAACATTACTTGATGCGGTGAGTGGCATATGACTTTTGAAGAAGCCCTGGAATTCGTAGAAACTGCCTTAGAGTCCAAGAGGGGTAAACCGTTAAGTTTGCTAGAGCAGGAAATTTTAAAAGCTTGTTGGGAAAACGCAACCTACGGTGCAGTTGCTGACAGCTTGTACCTGAGCGTAGGACATATCAAAGATTTAGCTTCTCTCCTGTGGCAGCGTCTTTCAGACGCAATGGGAGAAAAAGTTACTAAGAATAACTTCCGGCCTCTGCTAGAAAAGCAAAGCGGCGCAACTGCGATGGTTGGCGCAAAAGGTAAAGAAGCGCCTATCGCCCCCGCTGACACAGGAGAAAGTGACGTTAATCCAAGCGAAACTCCCAAAGGCAATATCTTAATTGTTGACGACCTGATCGAAAACCTGCAATTTTTAACAAAAGTATTGAACAAACACGGTTATAAAGTTCGCAGCGTCACCAACGGTAAGATGGCATTAAGAACAATCCACAATTACCCTCCCGATGTCATTTTACTCGATATTAAAATGCCAGAAATGAATGGTTATGAAGTCTGCGAAGCTCTAAAAGCCGATGAAGCTACCTCAGAAATTTCGGTGATTTTCTTAAGTGCGTTAGATGAAGTTTTAGATAAAGTAAAAGCTTTTAAAGTAGGCGGAGTTGATTATATCACCAAACCATTTCAACCAGAAGAACTCATCGCTAGGATTCAAACTCAACTAACTATCCAACAACAAAAACACCAGTTAAGGAAGCAAATCGAAGCACATCAACAAACCGCAGAAATTCTCTACCAATCTCGCACTTTACTTGCAAGTTTATTAAATACTTCCAAAGATGGAATTGCCGCCGTGCAAGCGGTGAGAGAGCCGATAACCGAAGAAATTAACGATTTTCGCTGTTTGGTGGTTAATCCCGTCTTTGCCAAGTTATTTGGTCAAAAGCGAGAAAACCTCATGGGTAAAACCATCCTGAAAAAAATGTTCAATCAACTTACTCCCACACTGTTTGATTCACTTGTACAGATAGTTGAGACAGGAGAACCGATCGAACAAGAATTTTATTGGGAAAAAGAGGACTCTCAAATATTGTATTATTTGAGTGCCGTAAAATTTGGAGATGGTTGTTCGATTACCGTCCGCGATATCACAATGTTTAAACTACTTGAATTTAAGGTAAAGATGGAAGCACATTTAGAATAATCTCATCAACCAGGTTTTTCGGAGTAACTGGGTTTCTGTAATCATTGCTCCACCAAGGGTTCGGTCAAATCCAGAATCTTTTCAAACTGAAACGTATTAACCCAATCCCTAAGAGTATGAAGTTCGAGCAGGTAGGATGAAGGGATTGTATCCAACAATCTAGATACTAATTCCGAGTCCGCTTCCAGAGCAGCTTCATGCAATTTTACAATCCATTTTCTTGACATTGCTGCTAGAAATATTGTTAAATTTACAGGTTCTCCAGCCTGATTGTCTGGACGATAATTTAACTCGGACGATTCATAAGCATAACTGACTCCCAGATGTTTAGCCATGATCTCAAAAATAGTCTTTTCTGGGAAGGGTTTTCGCACAAA
>JAJAYT010000066.1 GCA_026786085.1 Microcoleus sp. CAN_BIN18
CAATTTTGTGGGGGCCGTCGTTGTGTTCCGTGATGTCACCCAAGTCCGATCTCAAGCGCGGCATCTCACCTGGCAAGCGACTCTTGACCCCCTGACGCAATTGGTCAACCGCCACGAATTTGAGTACCAGCTAGAACACGCCCTACACAGCGCTCTAGGTTACGCTCAAGAACACGTGATGCTTTACCTGGATCTCGATCGATTTAAAATAGTTAACGATACGAACGGTCATGTTGCAGGCGACGAATTGCTGCGCCAAGTCAGTCAACTATTTAAAACCAATATCCGCAAAACCGATATTTTGGCCCGTCTGGGCGGTGATGAATTTGCCGTACTCCTGTACAATTGCCCCCCAGAACAGGGCTTAGATGTTGCAAAATTGCTGCTACAAAGCATTCAGGAATTCCGGTTTGGGTGGCAAGATAAAACTTTTTTGATCGGCGTTAGTATCGGTTTGGTGGCAATTAATCCCAAAACAGCATCGACATCTGCGGTTTTGAGCGCGGCCGATCTTGCTTGCTACGCTGCTAAAAATAAAGGCCGCAATCGGGTGCAGGTTTATCAAGCGGGCGATCGGGAATTAATCAAACAGCACGGCGAAACCCAGTGGGTAGTGCAAATTAATCAAGCTTTAGAAGAGAATCGCTTTCGTTTGTATTTTCAGCCGATCGTACATTTGCTGAATTTTCCAACCACCGGCACCCACTGCGAAATCCTCCTGCGCCTCCAGCTTGAGACTGGTAAGTTGGTGTCACCGATGGCATTTATTCCCGCAGCCGAACGCTATAATTTGATGCACGCGATCGATCGCTGGGTAATTCGCACTTTATTTAGCAATTTATCTAAAACTTTCACGGCAAATCTCTTAGCCCAAACCCCCGGGGAAGACAGCGATAAAATAGTTACATTGCCTGCTTGCTGCCCCTTGTCTAATTCACAATCCTCATTTGACAAATATCCCAGCCTTTATTCAATCAACCTTTCTGGGGATAGCATCAACGAAGAAAAATTCATCGACTTTATTCAAGAGCAGTTTTCTATCTATCAAATACCGCCGGAAATAATCTGTTTTGAAATTACCGAAACCGTGGCGATCGCAAATCTCAGCAAAGCAGCAAGCTTAATTTGGAAACTCAAAGAACTAGGCTGTCAGTTCGCCTTGGACGACTTCGGTAGCGGGATGTCTTCCTTTGCTTACTTGAAAAATTTGCCCGTTGACTATATCAAAATTGATGGCAATTTTATCAAGAATGTTGCTGATAATCCTATTGATATCGTCATGGTGGAAGCTATCACCAAAATTGCTCATGTCATGGGAATCAAAACAATTGCCGAGTATGTGGAAAGTCAAAAAATTATGGATAAACTGAAGGAACTTGGGGTAGATTACGCTCAAGGTTATTATTTGGGAAAGCCTCAACCTTGTAACTTCAGATATCCTGATTTAGAGGGAGTTTTGGGAGAATTTTCGGTTAATTCTTTGGCTTTTGATGGCAAGTTAGCTTGTTGAAGAAGGAAGTTCAGCAACGAGCAATGTACGGGATTTAACGGATGTAATGGAGACCTCTTACATTCATTCGATCTCAATTTTTGAAATTATCTGCCTCTATCTGTGTTAATCTGCCTTGCATCTGCGGTTGACATATCAATTAAAGATTTATGCAATAAGTCTAGGAAAGAAGCAAAAGGCAAAAAGGAAAAGGGAGATTTTAATTGTGATATCAATTCCCAATTCCCAACTGCCAACTGCCAACTAACAACTCCCAACTGCCAACAGTCAACAGTCAACTGCCAACAGTCAACAGTCAACTGTCAACTGCTTCAATGTACTGACTGTCTAACAAAAAAGCACCTTTTGCAAAGCGAATGCCCCAATAATTGCCGGGACGCCGATCGATCACAACACCTTCATCAAGAATCGCAATTGCATTCGCAGCCCGCATTGTCGGCATCCGTTCGGCAGTTTTGAGGTAAGGCGGCATCGCCACAACTCGCACTTTTTGACCGATTGTAAATTCTTTTTCCATAGTTTTTATGCTGTTTATTGGCGATCGTGACACGGCTAGGGTAGCCAGAATTCATTGTGGCGTACTTTGGCAGAACTTCTCCTGACTCCGCCCAAAAACAGGTATAAGCTACCGACTTAAGTCGGGGAGAGATCAAGATTTTAGACCAAAGTTCAATCTCCCAGATTCAATGCTGCAAGTAAATCTAAAATCTAAAATCTAAAATCGACTGACAGCTTTGTGCCAAACTAATAATTGATAGAAAATGGCTGATATGAAAGTAGGGGATAGTTGGTATGGCTACAAGTCGTCGCATAGAGCGCGTAGCTTCAATGATTAAGCGGGAAGTCAGTCTGATGTTGCTGAACGGCATTAAGGACGATCGAGTCGGTGCAGGTATGGTTAGCGTTACCGAAGTAGTTGTTTCGGGAGACCTTCAGCATACAAAGGTTTTTGTCAGTATCTACGGTACTGATGAGGCGAAGGCCGAGACTATGGAGGGTTTGAAATCGGCAACTAGCTATGTTCGGAACCAGTTGGGGCAGCGGTTGCAATTACGCCGGACACCAGGAGTGGCATTTCTAGAAGATGGTTCCCTGGAACGGGGTGATAAAATGGTGATACTGCTGAATCAGCTTTCTGCCGATCGCAAACCAGGTATGTTTGATGACGAAGAATTGACGGATGATGGCGAAAAATTGACCAATGATGATGATGATGATGATGATTTAGAAGCAGACGAGGATTAATTAGCATCTGAAGGCAATCAACAGTCAACAGTCAACAGTCAACAGTCAACAGTCAACAATTCCAAATTACTCATGATTGACAATCTTTCCTTGCCAGAATTGGTAGCCCAGATGTTCGTAGTGCGTGCTTCTGGCTACTTGTTCGACCATCAAATTCGCTATCCCGAATGGGAGCCAACCGCCGACAAACTCCGCTATTATTTGGAAAAGTTGGGCGTCGGTGGGGTGATTTTGGTCGGGGGAAGCGCTGCGGAGTTGGCAGTTCGATCGCACCAATTGCAGTCTTGGGCAAAATTTCCGTTGTTGTTAGCCGCGGATATTGAAGAAGGTGTCGGCCAGCGGTTCTCGGGGGCGACTTGGTTTGGGCCGCCGATGGCTATTGCTGAAATTGCGCGGCACGATCCTCTTAAAGCCGATCGATATGCCGAACAAATGGGATCTGTGACTGCGATCGAAGCTAGGGCGATCGGTCTAAATTGGATTCTCGCACCAGTCGTTGATGTTAACAACAATCCCGACAATCCCGTGATTAACGTCCGCGCTTTTGGCGAAACACCGGAAATTGTCGGCAAATTAGCCAGTGCTTTTATTCGCGGCGCTCTTGGGCACCCGGTTTTGACTACAGCTAAGCATTTCCCCGGTCATGGAGACACGGCGGTTGATTCTCACTTGGAATTGCCGGTTTTGCCGCATTCGCCAGCTAGATTGGCTGCTGTTGAGTTGCCGCCTTTTGTTGAGGCGATCGCCGCCGGAGTCGATGCTGTGATGAGTGCTCACTTGCTGATTCCGGCTTGGGATGCCGAGTTTCCGGCTACTCTTTCTCACAAAATTTTGATTGGGAAGCTGCGAGAAGAGTTGGGATTTGAGGGTTTGATAGTGACTGATGCTTTGGTGATGGGTGCGATCGCCAGTAAGTACGGCGCTAATGAGGCTGCTGTTTTGGCCGCTGAGGCTGGGGCTGATGTTTTGCTGATGCCGCTTGACCCGGAAGCGGCGATTTTGGCTGTCTGCGAAGCTGTTACTCAAGGGCGGATTCCTATATCACAAATCAAGCAATCTGTCAAGCGAATTTGGGAAGCGAAAATTAAGGTGGGTTTGTCGATCGAGCAAACAGCGACAAATCCCAAATTCGACCCCCCCCAGCCCCCGCTTGCTAAGGGGGGGAGTTTCAGCGACTTACCCCCCCAGCCCCCCCTTAGCAAGGGGGGGAGTTTCAGCGACTTAAGTTTGCTAGCAAATCCAGAAGCAAGGGCAACGGCTGTCGATATTTTGCGAGATTCTTTGAAATTTGGCGGAAATCTGCCTTTAGTCGCGAAAAAGCCCCCAGAAAACCAGTTTTTGCGGAATTTGATTGTTGTAGATGATGTTTTGGGTTGCGAGTTTTTGGGCAAACACACTCCGGCGATCGCCCTGCCCGAACAGTTTGGTTACAAATTGCAACTAATTGACGATCGTACAGGCGCGATCGTCGATAATGCAGATTCAAAGCATTTTGCTCCGACACTGCTGCAAATTTTTATTCGTGGCAATTGCTTTCGAGGCAGTGCTGGCTTAACTCAAGCCGCTCAAGATTGGTTTCAGCAATTATTGACCACGGGAGAATTGCAAGCTATCTTAATTTACGGAAGTCCCTACGTTTTAGAGCAATTTTTGCCTCGCTTACCTCCGAGTCTTCCTTATGTATTTTGTTTCGGGCAGATGCCGACAGCTCAATCTCTCGCTCTAGAATTGCTGTTCGGCATTGACAAAACGGGCAATGCTTGACTTGTCCCACTCCTGAATCTTTCCTTGGCTGTTTAACAGTTGACAGTTGACAGTTGACAGTTGACAGTTGAGTGCGAAGTTTTGAGGCAGGGGATTTAAGCCCCAGCCTCAAAACAATCCACCTCAAGGTGGGGGCTTAAATCCCCTGTGCTTTGGTTAGGACATAAATTGATTGACCCGGTTTTTTCCATAAATTTTGCTTGGTTGTGGCAAAGCATCTATCCAGAAATGGGGAATCGGGCGCGAGTGCCTAAGTCCTAAATCGAGCTTTGCAGCAGATGAGCCTGTTACCCGGGAAAATGTGCCTCGTCTCAAAATTCCAACAAAGATCCGATCGCCTACTCATCATTCCCATAACTTTGTTAAATTAATAAGTTAATAGTATCTCTGGATACAGAAAAAAAAATAACTTACATATTCAGAAGTTTGGACTATATTATTACCAGGGCCATAAATTTTTAGTAAAACATTGAGGGCGCATTATGATTCAGTCAACTATCAATATCCACTACTCTTTAGATGTTATCCAAGATGAAGCACGCCACCTCGTGCACGAGGGCGTACTGAGCCGACAACAGCCTATCTACACCCTGTGTCAGTTCATCCCGCCCCGGGAATGGTCTTGCGTCGAGGGAGAACTCGAAAAATGCGATTTCTTGCTGCGCGATCGTATCGCCGACCTGATCGGTTCTGAAAACTGGGACAATGACTAAAGTTTGGTTGTCTTAAATAACTTTCCAAGTGACAACTCCGGCCGTGTTAAAGATGCTTGATTCTTTAATCCTGGGAATTTTCGGCGCGCAAATTTTCCAATTCGGCCCTCAGCGCTGCCATCTGTGCAGTTAATTCTTGAATTTCTAGCTTGACATCCGGCTGTACAACCGACTCGGGGGGAGTGTCAGTTTCTGTTTCTGTATCCGATTGCTGATGCGAGACGGATTGGCTTTCTGCATTCTCCCGATCGCCGGGCCCTGAGAAAATAGTATCAACAAAATTCCGCGCTTCTCGATCGGTCATTTCTCCTTTTTCCAGCAACTCATCCGCGAGTAAGCCCAAATCTGGCTGTCGAAGTTTGTCCAGATTTTCTTCTCGCTTCAGAGGATCTTGCAATGTCTCAATTAAAAAGGAAGTTGCACCTATAGTTAGGTGAAATCCTGTTTGCAAAATTTGAGGCAGGTTGTCGAGATTCATCTAAAGACGCCGCTAGAAAGTTTTTGGGAGTTTTTGGTTCGCGAGTTTCGCCCAGAAGCGGCAAGTTGGCCGCTTCTGGGCGGGAAAATGCGCTGTTGTCGATCGCGATTCAAGAAAAGTCAGCCTTTCAAGGGATGGCTTTCTGTTTTTCCGATATTAATTTTACCATTACTTGGAAACTTAGAAAATGTCAAGTGTAAAGTTTTGTAACTATAAATAAAAACCTCCCCACTCGAAAAGTCAGTCTATCAGTCCTGGACGCATGGGGCGAGAAACCCGGTTACGGGAGCAAAAATTGGGTCTGAGGTCGCAAGCGCGTCCAATACTCTATATTCAAAATTTGAGATAGAATCCAATTTAGGAATGAAAATTTAATAACTTACAATTTCTATGCTTCTTTTTGTATTGGAAGGGGAACACCTGCAAAAAAAGCGGGGGGAGCACCCCCAACAAACAAAATG
>JAJAYT010000067.1 GCA_026786085.1 Microcoleus sp. CAN_BIN18
CCAAAACTCGGCGCAAGGCTTCAGCAGCAATCAACGTGTCATTGACGATCGCTATTTTCATGTTGAAATTGGTCATATTTTTATTAATTTTCAGTTGTGAATAGTTGTCGAAGTCGGCTGATACAGTTTTTTGTGCGGAAGTTTATTTAAAACAAAACTTGCAGGGTGCGTCAGCAAACAGTTTCTTTATTAGCGATCGATACTGTTGGGTTAACAGTGTTTATTTCCCGGAGATCCCCCTAAATTCCCCTTAAAAAGGGGGACTTTGAGCAATTTCTTGTCCCCCCCTTCTTAAGGGGGGTTAGGGGGGATCTCCGGGCTTCACCCAAGCGTATTGAATTACTGATTGAATTACGAACGATCACGCACCATACCACTATTCATACCACATTTTGGTGGGATTATTATTTTCCCATTTAAAAAACTTAAATCCAGATTTTTTCAAGCCTCACCTATTAAATCAACCACCGCATTTAACAGCGTATCGTCATGAAAACTGCTTTTAGTCAAATAATAATCTGCTCCCACTTCCAAGCCTCTAATTCTATCTTCCTCGCGGTCTTTGTAAGAAACAATAATAACCGGAATCGACTTTAAACCCGAATGATTTTTAATTTGACTAACCAGCTCAATTCCCGTCATGCGCGGCATATCAACATCGCTGATTACCAAGTCAAAATTCCCAGTGCGTAGAGCATTCCAACCGTCCATCCCATTAACAGCTATTTCTACTTCATAGCCTTGATTTTCTAAAAGTTTGCGCTCTACTTCTCGAACAGTAATCGAATCATCGACTACCAAAACGCGCTTGCGAGTTGTTGATTCAGCAGTTTGTGCAGTTTGACTAACTTTCTGCAACCGAGATTCAGTCAATAGTTTATCAGTCGATCGCACCAAATCCTCAACATCGATAATTAGCACCGGCGAACCGTCTTCCATAAAGGCAGCAGCGCTGATATCCGCTACCTTACCCAAACGCGGATCTAGAGGCCTCACAACCAAATCGCGTTCACCCAAAAACTTATCTACAGCTAAACCATAACTGCTAGATCGATCGCTCACAATGATCACCGGCACCAAATCCAACTTTTCAGACGGCGGCGGTAACTGCAACACTTGATAAGCTGTCACCAAACCAATGTTTTGGTTGTCCAGAGTAAAATACTGTCGGTTTTCGGCGATCGCAATTTCAGCAGTGTCAACCATCAAAATGCGATCGATCCGAGTCAGCGGAAAAGCATAAGGTTCCCCCGAAATCTCCACCAACAGCGTGCGAATTACCGACAGAGTTAGCGGCAACTGCAAATGAAAACTCATACCTTTTCCCGGCACAGAAGTCGCCCGCAGAATGCCGCCAACCTCCTGCACCATACTTTGCACAATATCCAAACCCACGCCGCGGCCAGAAATTTCCGTCACTTGACTAGCAGTAGAAAATCCCGGCAAAAACAGAAAATCCATCAGTTCCGGTTCCGTCAATTTCGCCGCTATTTCCGCACTTACCATGCCTTTAGTCACAATTTTTTCGCGCAGTTTTTCCGGTTCTATTCCCGAACCATCATCCGAGACAGTAATTGACAGCATCCCGCCCCGATGTGCTGCTTCCAACCTGATTGTACCTTCAGCCGGCTTCCCCGCAGCCAAACGCGCTGACGGCAGTTCGAGTCCGTGGTCAATAGCGTTGCGTAAAATGTGCGTCAGCGGTGCTTCTAATTTTTCTAAAATATCTCGATCAACCTGAGTAGATTTGCCAACAACTTCAAATTTTACTTGCTTACCCAACTGTCTAGCCAAATCTCTCAGCATTCGTGGAAAAGCTGGAACTCCGTCGGCAAAAGGCCTCATGTTACTAGCAATAACTTCTCGGTACAAGCGGTCAGACAAGTTGGCAGAACGGCGGGCAAAAAGTTCTAGTTCATTTAGGCGATCGGACAAAATGTGGCGACAATCATTAGCTTTTTTGCGAGCACTACCGAGATAATCTTCCGATCGCTGATCCAGCACAGAATCGCCTAAAGATTCCTGCAACTTTTCCAACAAATTATACAATTGTCCTTGGTGGGTTCTCAGTTTTAATAATGAATCAGCAAACGGTTCCAGCCATTTTGCTTCTACTAAGGATTCGCCCGCCAAACCCATAATCCGGTTTAAGTTTTCCGCATTAACTCGCACTACGCGGTCAGCAGTTTTAGGTTTTTGAGCGTTTTCCCTGAGATTGGCAGTTGCAGTTTTGCCTATCGCCCTTTGAGTCGATAGTTGCTCTACAGTGACTGCGGTAGAGTTGCCAGTTTGGGAAATTTGACCGCTGCTTTCTGTTAGTTCAGCAGTAGTATTTTGAAGTTGTGGTTGCGCTGTCGGTGTTATTTGGGAATTCGTTTTATTGGCTGGAATTGCTACTATTTGAGTTTTTGTTTCTTCAGAAATCAGATTGATAGCTGCGACAATGCAATCTATTTTTTGCTCTCCTTCTTCTAGCCAATTTTCTATTTCCAGAACCGGGATTTTCTGCATATCTTCCAGAGCATTGACTCCGACAAGCAGACTATCAATTTGACTAATATTTAAGCTAGCTTTGTATTTTTGAAGTGCCACAAATGTATCTTCTATTGCCTTTGCAAGTTTGACAACTTGGTTAAACTGAACTATTCTAGCAGCACCTTTAATTAAATGAACAGATTTGAGCAGGGAGTCCAAGTCTAAGTATTCATTGGGATTATTTTTAAGAGCTAGTAAAGTTTGGTTTAATAGTATTGATTGCGCTTCTACTTCTGCTAAAAACAAAGCTAACATGGGTAAATCAGTTTTTAGCAGCCGAGTTTCGGGAGTTTCAACCTGCGGCAACTCTGGCAATATTTTTTGAAAAATATCTGAATTATATTGTGGATAATCTGTTGTTTCTATGGTAAAATCAAGATAGGATTGCGATGCCAGTTCTGGCGTAATTTCGGTCTTAAGAATTGTCTCTAGTTCTATTTGTTCTGCTTCAGATTGGCTGTCAAAATCTAATTGTTCGTTATTGATAATTGCTAAAATAGCAGTTTCTAAGCTTTCAATTTGCGATCGATTAAGCGGCAGCCAATTCTCGATCTCGGTTTCGGGGATCTGGCTGATTTGGGCCAAAAGGTCGATCGCCCGCAGCATCACATCAATCTTATCAGGTGCATCCAGGGCGATCGACCCAGACTGAGCCGCCACAAAGCAATCCTCCATCACATGAGCGACTCGCACAGCAGCATCCAGTCCCACAATCCGCGCCGCGCCCTTGAGAGAATGAGCCGCCCGCATCAAAGATTCCAATTCAGCAGGAGAACTCGGGTTATTTTCCAGTACCAAAATGTTCTCATTTAATATTGCTACTTGCGTGTCCGCCTCCATGCGAAATAAATCCATCATGGAGAAATTGCTCATATCTTGATTACTCATTTTTTATTAACCCTTAATTTATTTCAACCCGCGGAGGCGGGTTTCGTTTGTGTAGACGCGAATTCCATTCGCCCGGTCTTCTTCAACCCGCGGAGGCGGGTTTCGCCTGTGTAGACGCGAATTCCATTCGCCCGATTCCATTCGCCCGATTTTATGTGTGTAAAAACGAATTCCATTCGCCCGATTTTGCATCAGACAATCTTCTTATTCAACGTATAAAACAGCAAATCATCATCCAGATAACAAACACTTTGCCCCTGCCAACTTATAATCCCTTTAGTATAAGTTTCTGGCACCTTAGAAACAGTAGCCGGAACATTTCTTATTTGTTCCGGGAGAATGCGGTGAATACCATAAATTTCATCCACCCCAAACACCCAACGGCTACCTTCCCTTTCAACAACTACCATCCGTTCGTAAACAACAGGACTAATATTTTGTCGGCCCGCATCTGCTGCTTCCAATCCCAAAAGTGCTTTTAGCGAAATACATAACTGCATTTCGCCGCGAATATTCACTAAGCCGATAAGTATATTATTGCTACGGTGCGGCAAAGTGTGGGTGACAGATATCTGCGTTACTTCCTTAAACAGTGCCGCCGGTAAAGCCAACCATTCGCCACTCAGCCTAAAAATACCGACAGATACAGTACCAGCAGCCGTGACAGCGTTAGTTACTCCTTGACTCGATCGCAATAAATTAGTCCACTCTTCGAGATATCCTGCCGGCAATTCCTGTTCCAGCAGACTCCGGCCCGCGTCGGAATAGACAGGACAGTTGCGGCAGTGAATAAATGTTATCAATTGGGGACAAGTGCGATCGCCCCCAACTCCGATCCGATTCCAGCAATCATTAGTCATTCGATTTTAGATTATAGATTTTATAGAAGACCCGGGGGGGGGGGCGGCCGCGTTATAAAAAGAATACACCCAGCC
>JAJAYT010000068.1 GCA_026786085.1 Microcoleus sp. CAN_BIN18
ACTATTCACTATTCAGTATTCAGTGTTAGGCATCTTTGAACTGTTAGTCCAATTACCTGATTGCCCAATGCCCAATACCCAATGCCCAATAACCAATGCCCTGTTTGCCCAATGTCCACTCTTAATTTTGATGACAAACTTGTTGCAAAGTGGCGGTAAAGTCGGGGTAGGAAATGGCAGCGGCTTCGGCGCGGTGAATGGTGGTTTTGCCACTGGCATTCAGGGCTGCGATCGCCAAACTCATCGCTATTCTGTGGTCAGTGTAGCTGTCAACATCCGTCCCGGTTAAAGGAGTTCCCCCGGTAATTTCCAAACCGTCGGGTAACTCGGTAATTTGGGCTCCCATGCGGTTGAGTTCCGCAGCAGTCACAGCTAGCCGATCGCTCTCTTTGACTCGCAACTCTGCCGCATCTCGAATTATGGTAGTACCAGACGCAAAAGCCGCCGCTACTGCCAAAATTGGGATTTCGTCAATTAGTCGAGGAATTAAGTCGCCAGCAATAGTGCATCCCCGCAATTGGCTGGAAGTGCGAACCAAAATATCTGCTACAGGTTCCCCAGCCGCCTCTCGCTGATTTTGTAGTTGAATGTCGGCCCCCATCATCTCCAAAGCTTCCAAAATGCCTGTACGAGTTGGGTTGACGCCGACATTTTCGACTACGAGCTCGGAACCAGGGACGATCGCCCCAGCCACTAGCCAAAATGCCGCGGAACTAATATCTCCGGGTACAATGACATTCTGCCCTTGCAATTGCGCTCCTCCAGTAACTGTCACGCTACAAGTTTCTGGATCGACGCTCAATTTTGCTCCAAACGCCCGCAGCATCCGCTCGCTGTGATCCCGCGACAGAGCGGGCTCAGTGACTGTAGTTTCTCCCTCCGCCATCAAACCGGCGAGCAAAATGCAAGATTTAACTTGAGCTGAGGCGATCGGCGAATGGTAGTGAATCCCTTTTAACTGCTGTCCGAGTACCCCTAAAGGCGCTAAAGAATTGCTTTTTCGACCCCAAATTTGCGCTCCCATTTGTTGCAGCGGTTTAATGACGCGCGACATGGGGCGCGATCGCAAAGAACTATCACCCGTTACCGCATAAAAACGCCCCGGATGAGATGCTAAAATTCCCAACATCAACCGCATCGTCGTGCCGGAATTACCCGCGTCCAAGACTTCGATAGGCTCCTCTAGATTGCCAATTCCCACACCCCGGACTATCACCCGTTCCGCGTTGAGTTCGGAAATTTGCGCTCCCATCAGCGAGAAACATTTAGCAGTGCTGCGCGGATCTTCTCCTAACAATAGCCCTTCAATTGTAGTTTCACCGCTGGCGATCGCGCCCAACATCAAAGCTCGGTGAGAAATCGACTTATCGCCAGGAACCCGAATCCTGCCCAGCAGCGACAAGCCCGAGGCAGGTTTTTGAATGCTTAAAGTTTGACTGTCGCCCTGAAGCGAAGTAGTTATAATCGGAGGTTGCATTGAGATAAACTAGGATGGGACGGCGTTAGCTATCCTACCCTTTTCCCAGTGCTAAGTCATACCATTTTAGATTTGAGATTAAAGATTTTAGAATTGGGAATGACAGACTGTATAAGCGTTTGGAGTAGGGGCTGGCAATTCCATTATTTTGTCAAAAGGGTATCAGCGACAGGGGAGGGCGGACGCAACGGCAAGGATTTCACTTGAATTTCACAAATGCGAACAGTATATCTACTTAGATTTCATGTCACGCTCAGTTATCGACCAGATTATTGAGTGTTGAACGAACAATTTTATATTTCTGACTGCGAGTTGTAGATTTTGCCTTTTTTCAAGCAAAAGCTCCGGAATTTGGAACCCAGCTAATATAATATCTAAAGTCTCAAATCTCAAATCTGAAACCGCCCGATCCACAATAACTCCTATCCTAAACTTTTATTTATGCTGACACATCACCGCAAGCCTGTAAGTTTATCCCTGGTATCCACAGATTTACCTTTGTGGTCATTCGTTGAAACCGCTGGTACGATTTATCAAAAAGACCGCGATCGCTTTCACTTATTGTTGCACGAACCAGCCATCCTAGATCGGCAATTTTCCGACGAATCAGGCGAGCAAGTTGCTATCTTACCAACAACCACAAAACCCCGGTTGCTATGGCTAGAAGTTTCGCCCTATCGAGTAATTATGACCATGCAAGGAAACGGCAAATACAGTTACCGCCACTGTTGGGAACGAGGAATTTACGGGCTAAGCCGTTATTGGCTTCAAGGCGACTCGCTGGCGACTCCCGAACAGTTGCGACTCCGCAACTTTACTCGCAACTTAACACTAACAGGAAAGCCGGAACCAGATCGTATGCAGTTAGAATATGAATTGTGGTCGGAGAAAGTACAACTCGGTCGCTATATTTTGAATCTAGAAATTCATCACTAAATCTGATCAGAAAGAAAGAAATTGAGGACTTTAGTCCTGAGATTTTGGTAGGACTAAACTCCTCACTACAAACGTCTTAATTTCGGGTAATTGACCGGATAAGATGTTAAACACGTCATAAAATTTGTAGTCCTAAAAGCGAGACTAAGCTGTTCTACATTTATATTGTGTGTCAAAAATCAATAAAACAATGAGTGGGATGGGCTTCTAGCCCGTCCCGAATTTCCAACTTAAATGCGCAACAGCTTACCAACCTTAAATCCCTACAAAATCGAACTCAACACCGCTTCATTAGCAGCAATCCAATCATAAATATCCTGCAAAGCCGCTTCTGGCCGAATAACAGGCGACCATCCAGTGCGCTCCATCACCCTAGAAGCATCAGTAATGAAAATCGGAATATCGCCCGCACGTTCCTCCAACACAGGATGAATCGGAATCGATTTACCCGCAATCTTGCAGCACAAATCAGTTGCTTCAACCAAAGAAAGACTGTTGCTCAAACCGCCGCCTACATTAAAAACTTCGCCGTCAAATTCAGCAAAATGTTCTAACTGATAGTTAATCAATCTCAACAAATCTTCAACGTGCAGTAAATCCCTAACTTGCTTGCCGCTGCCGCCAAAACCGATATAATTTAGTGACTTTTGAAAATAGTGAGCCGCCACCCACAAACCGTAAACTCCTTGATCTACTTTACCCATTTGCCAAGCACCAGTAACTAACCCACAGCGGTTGATGATTGCTGGCACATTGTAAGCGGCTCTGTATTCCTCAATCAGCAATTCCGAAGCCAATTTAGTTGCTCCGTAAAGCGAACGGTGTCCTTTGAGAGGGAAGTCTTCAGAAATACCTAATTCTGATATACCAGGTATAGTTTGATTTGGCCCGATCGCAAATCTTGACTGCAACTCCAATAACTTGATAGACTTGACAGAGGCGATCGGGTAAACTCGACTCGTAGACAAAAACAGCAAACTCGCACCCGTTTGTCTCGCCAACTCCAAAATATTCACAGTACCCAATAAATTCGTCTGCAAAACGTACTGAGGCGAACTAAAACCAGCCAGCACAGAAGGCTCCGCAGCACAATCGATAATGCAGTCAACATTCAGCGCCACCGGATCTAAATCTGCCGCACACCGAATATCCCCATAAACAAACTGAATCCCGGAACTTTTAAGCCGAGGTAAATTCAATTCCGAACCCCGACGGCGCAGGTTATCCAAACAAATTATTTGCCATTCTGGGTGAAATTTCTTCAGGCCAATTGCCAAACAACTGCCGATGAAACCCGCACCACCAACAATCAAAATTTTTTCAGGCATTGACTCAACTTTCTTAGAGGATTAATTACTGCTGTTAAATGATTGAACAATGGGTGTTGAGG
>JAJAYT010000069.1 GCA_026786085.1 Microcoleus sp. CAN_BIN18
CAATACATCCAGGGGCATCTGACTGACGCTATGGATGCTCCAAATTGTCAGCGCGATCGCACCGGCAATCACAAACCATCGCTGTGCGATCGCCCATTTTGGAATCAGGTTCAGCATAAAATTTGGGTTGAAAATTAATAGCAAGCTCTAGATATCTCCGAAGGCTTAGAGATACCGCGATCGAATAGCTCAGACTTCACTTATTAGAGTCTCTCGACTTATTCAAGCCCAAGAATGCAATGATACCCACAACGCCCAATCCACCGAGAAGTCCAACCCACAGTAGAGGAGAGATTCCAGAAGCTGCTGTGGATTCTGATGTGGCGTTGGCTACTGTGCTAGAAGCTTCTGCGGATGCTGGTGTGGGGCTAGTCGTTGTACCACCCCGCAATGCCTGTGAATACAACAATGTTGCACCTTGCGTCACCAGCATCGCACCCGGTGTTAGGTTGCCTTCTGTGACTTCTATTTTGTCTCCCTGAGTTGTCCCCGTGTGAATCACAACAGGTTTGTAGCTGGTTCCCTCTTGTACATAAACCAGCTTTTGTCCCTCTGCATCAACAACGCTGCTGTTCGGAACTGACAACTTGGTTGCATCAGCACTTGCAGTGAGCGCTTCTGTTTTAATGCCTAATGCTGTTGCTGTTTCCGCATTCACAGTCAGCGGTTGTGTTACTTTGCTACCGTCGCCCTTAAATTCATTGTCATGTCCAACGTGGGCGATCGTAGTAGATGCCGACAACATCAAACCAAGTAGTAGCGCTGCTCCATAGCCAACCGCGCGAGAACCGTAAATCCGAGACTGATTAGCTGTCATCAAAAATCCTCTCTTCAAGAATGAAATCTGCTTTGCTCGATATTCATCATTGCAAGGAGAAGTGAAAATTTGGTGAAAAGTTGTAATCTTGCTAATCTTCAATTCATTGGCGCATCGGTATATAGTTTTCCTGCGTAAGTCATTTTTGTAGATCGGACGTACGGTTAAAACCGCGCCTACACAAACGATGTCCACCAGACGCCGACGGTCGATAAGACGCGGTTGAAACCGCCCAGTCTTCTTAATATTATTTTACTTTTTGAAACCACACTCCTGTTTCATCAATAGTCTGAAGAGAAAATGACTCGCCTTTCATCCTCTCAAAATCGTGTATAGCTTGCTTACAGCCCTCCCAATGACCGTAATCATCAACTTGAATGAAACCATTGGGAATAACGCGATCGTAAAGCGTATTAAATATGTCCATTGTTGACTCGTACCAATCTCCATCAGCGTGTAGAAACGCAATATTTCCTATAGCTGATTTGTATTTCGGCAAAGTCTGGGCAAATAATCCCTTAACTGGCACCACAATATCTTTAACTTGCAGTAATTCACAGATTTTATCCAAATTTTCACTAATTGGAGCTTTGAGAGTTCCTTCGCCAAAATCGGTAAGATTTGCAGGTATTCCCTGATGTCTATCAATCTCGGTAGGTGCCGGCATTCCTGCAAACGTATCAAAAGCATACAGCACTCTCGGACGGCGACTATAATGTTTAATTACAAATGCCATTAACGCCGCTGAACCGCCTTTGCAAGTTCCACATTCTACAAAATTTCCCGGCAAATCTTCCACACATATTTGCTTGGCTAGGGAGTATAGCGAGAACAGTCGAGATTCACTCAATAATGTGTAAGGTGTGATAGCTAAGAGTATTTCTTGAAACTCGCTATCTAAAAATGGCTTATTTGAAAATAGTTCACCGGGCGATGATGATTCTTTTATTTTCTTTAAAAAACCATTGGTACACCAAGTCATATTATAGCCAAAGTAATCGCAATAATTGCTATCAATTTCATATTCATCTTTGTGTTCGGAGAGAAACTTTTTCAATGCCTTGTGAGGGCCATTGTTATATGAAGCATCTTGCTCTAAATCTGAAATAATTCCGTCTTCAATCACAATATATTCTTCCCGCTGAAGATACGGATGGAAGAACTCCAAAACGTGCTTGCTGGTTTCGTAGGTATGGTCGGCATCTTCTATTACCAGTAAGGGACGTGGCAATGAATTGATAAAATCCGGTGTTAATATTTGTTGTAAAGCTCGTCCGTTTCCTTCCATGTAAGTGACGCGAGGATGTTCGACTGAAGTAACTTTGAAAAGATCAATAGAATAAATGTGACCGTCAATGCCAAAATTATTTAGCATATCTCCAAACCACAAAGCACTCCCACCATGTTTTGAGCCAATTTCAATTATTGTGAGCGGTTTTAAGTTCCAAAATAATAGCGGGTACAACGCAAAATCGAAGGGATTTTTGAGCATCGGTACGCCTCGATATGAATAGTTCAGAGTGGCGTTTTGGATTAACAGCATATGTTCGCGTGAAAGAGTTGTATGCCAAGCGCGTTGCTGTGTGGGTATTGTTATTTGTAATAAAGCTCTAGTTAAGTTTTCAACTTGTACTTGTGCTTGGCGGTGCCTCGGATCTATCGCTAATTCCGCTTTAGCCATGATAAGTGCTTCATGATGCCTTCCTACATTGCTGAAACAAACAGAGCGCAAGTAGTGCATTCCTGGAACATAAATATTTAGTGAGGCGACTTGTTCAGCTATTCGCATCGCTTCTACCGGATTATTGCTATTGAGTAATGCAGCAGCTTGTTGCATCATTTCATGTACTTCTCGGACAGTGATTTCTCGATCGACAGATCGATTGTTTGACATACCGCTAACATTATAGCCTTGCAAATGTGCTGGCAAATTCCAGGAAACATTCGGATCTGGTTGATGTTTCACAGGCTCGACATTGCCCCGCCAAGCAGCACCCATAATTTGCATTGTTTGATAAATTACAGTATGCCATCCCCTTGCTTTCAAGTAATCTAAACCTTTAGCTACAGCGGGAGCAGCTAAGTCATGAAACAAAATTATGGTATCTTTTTCAGCCAATTTTTCGCACGCAATGGCGTCATTTAATGGCCCGTCACCTTCGTGTTCTCCATCAATAAAAATTAACGACCATTTGCGGTTGGATTGAGCGGCATATTCTACTACTCTTTGGGGGCTGTAACCGGGGATTAGCTCGATCGTAGTTTGCACTTGCGACGCATTGAGAGCGCCTTGAATTGAATCGATGACACTTTGCCTAATATCCTCTCTTTCTAATAGCGGATCGATCACATCTAACTGAACTCCGGCGAGGGCTAAGTGACAGGCTGACCAACCAAGCCAACAACCGATTTCTAAAGCTTTTTTACCTGTGAATTGCAGTGCTGTATTATAAAGGATATGTGCTTCGTCGCGGCTGAGAAATCCGACTGAGGGCACTCGTCCATCCACATACCAATTATGAGGAACTTCTCGGCGTAAATAAGGCCACGGACAAGTCTGAGTATCGCCGACAATCATGTTGGGAAAGTAGGCATCTGGGAGGATGATTGTAAATCCAGGTGAGATGTAATCTCCTGCGGGCAATAAATTAGTTTTGGTGATTTTTGAATTTTCTTGTAGTGTCATTTTTTGTTCTTCCACGGGTTGGTAGCGGAGGCTAATTTCTATTGTATCACCGTCTGTTGTTGCCAATTTCACCAAGTCGTGCTTGTGACCGGTGATGTGCAGAATGCCGATCGCCCCGTGCGGCAAATACGGCTCCACAAAACAGGCTCGATCCTTGTCCCACACTGGCAAACCAAAGTTGCAGCTCCAGTTACAGCGAGCGGGCAGCATCTCCGTGCGATCGAACATTTCAGTGCCGTAAACCAACCGATTTAAGGCAATTTGGTCAGTCATCAAAGAAACGTGCTGCTGCAATCCCTCTGCCAAATATTCCGCCCAAAGTTCCCAGTGTGGAGCATCTTTGTGCAGCGCAAAAACACCAGCATTTATGGTAGGATAGCTGTGCAATTTCTGGGCGACTTCTTCCCCAAACGCTGCTTGATAATCGCGATACACAAATTCCCAGTACCAAGGCAATTTGCCGTAAGCTAAATAATAGCCTCTGTCCAATTCTGGCACAACTGCCAAACCCTGTTTTACCGCGCCTTTCACGAACAATTCAACAGCTTGCCAATCTTGCACCCAAGCATCGGCATCTACCCAAAGATAGATGTCAAAATTCGGGAAGTATTGGCGCAAATACGGACGTGCTAAAAGTCCTTTGAGATAGTGAGGAGCTTCATTTTTGCCAGGAAAGTCGAAGTCCCAATCGGGTGTTTGAATGATATTAACTTGTGTTTCTAGCCACTGCAATTGTTCGGGAGTGCAGCCAAGATCGAAAAAGCCGATCGCCACATTAGCCCCTTCTGGTTTTTGGCGCACCGATAAAATAGTGCCTCGCACCAGTTCAAAGTAATTTGCATCGGCAGCCGTAATGATGATAATCTGCATAAGAAGGAAGAAGGAAGAAGGAAGAAGGAAGAAGGAAGAAGGGAAAATGTTTATACAGCATAAAGTATACTACTGAGGATGACTTATGAAAAGCCAAAAAGGGAAAGTTTATCTAGTTGGTGCGGGGCCTGGAGATTGTGACTTGATGACAGTGCGATCGCAAAAACTGCTCTCCCAAGCCGAAGTCTTAATTTACGATGCTCTAGTCGATATCCCACAACTCGAATTAATCCCCGTAACTTGCCTCAAAATCGAAGTCGGGAAACGCGGCGGCAAACCATCAACTCAGCAACAAGAAATAAACCGCTTGCTAGTAGAACACTGTCACAGAGGCAAACAAGTAGTTCGCCTCAAAAGTGGCGATCCGTTTATTTTTGGTCGCTCCAGTTCCGAAATTCAAGCATTAATCGCAGCCGATTGTGATTTTGAAGTAATACCGGGAATTTCATCGGCATTCGCCGCACCATTGCTAGCAGGAATTCCCCTCACAGATCCAGTGATGAGTCGCTGTTTTGCAGTGATGAGTGCCCATGAACCAGATGCTCTGGAATGGGAAGCATTAGTCAAGATAGAAACCTTGGTAATATTGATGGGAGGGAGAAATTTGGGTGAGATAGTTTGGCAATTGCAAAAGCATGGATTGTCGAGCCAAACTGCGATCGCCATTATCCGAGATTGCGGCCGCCCCGAACAACAAATTTGGATCGGCACTGTCTCTGATATCGTACGCAAAACAACAGGTCAATCTCTGTCACCTTGTGTGATAATTGTTGGGGAAGTAGTCAGATTGCGCGAATATCTCATGCAGCCAGAAATCACAAACAGGCTAGATTTACCTGTCACCAAGAATGATAGCCAGTTACCATTAGCCGGAAACACAATTTTAGTTACCCGTGCTGCTACTCAATCTGGTCAATTTTGCGATCGCCTCCAGCAACTAGGTGCTCGCGCGATCGAAATGCCAGCGTTGGTAATTGGCCCGCCTTCGAGTTGGGAAGCGTTAGATAGTGCGATCGCCCAATTGTCAAGTTTTCACTGGTTAATTCTGACTTCCCACAACGCTGTAGACTGTTTTTTTGCCAGACTAGAAGCCAGCGGTAAAGATGCTCGCAGCTTGTTTGGGATTAAAATCGCAGTTGTGGGTAAAAAAACTGCCGAAAGTTTGCGATCGCACTCACTACAACCAGACTTTATTCCGCCCAACTTTGTCGCCGATTCCCTAGTCGAAAACTTCCCCGACAACCTGCAAAACTGCAAAATCCTATTTCCGAGAGTAGAAAGCGGCGGGAGAGAGGTTTTAGTCAAAGAATTTACCGCCAAAGGAGCGCAAGTAATTGAAGCGCCAGCTTATCAATCTTGTTGTCCAGAAACCATCGATCCGATCGCCTTAGCAGCACTCGAAAATCAAGCCGTAAATATTATAACATTTGCCAGTTCCAAAACTGTCCAAAATTTTTGCCAACTGATAGCACAAAGCCCTGAATTGTCGCGATCGCAGGATTGGTTACAAAATGTTTGTATCGCTTCTATCGGGCCGGAAACTTCCAAAAGTTGCTATGATTTATTGGGTAAGGTAGATGTAGAAGCTCAGGAATATACGTTGGATGGGTTGACTGAGGCGATCGTCCAATGGGTTGCAAAAAATAAAAGATAAGCCCGGCGGTTGAAACCACGATTATACAAACAAAGATAAGATAAGCCCGGCGGTTGAAACCGCGGCTACACAAACAAAGTCCGCCTTCGCGGACTAAGAAGGCGAGATAAGTTGTAAAATGGTTGTAAAATAACGAGGAGGAAACATGACCGCAAAAGACCAACTTCTTCAAGAACTTGACCAAGTACCAGAATCGGTGCTGCTGAAAGTGCTTGAATTTGTACTTTCCTTGAAAACTGAGGAAGAACAAAAACTAGAATCCAAAACATGGCAGGCATATCTAGATTCAGAACGCGAAAGAAAGGAGGTTTATCGTCGCCTTGCAAACTCCTAATTTTATCATCACAAGTATGGTGTTAAGTATCCACGCCAGACAGATAGAAAGATTTGGTGGTACTTCAGGCGTTAGAGATGAAGGCTTGTTAGAGTCAGCTTTGGCTCAACCTCAAGCAACTTTTGGCGGTCAACTTTTGCATCCAACAATTAGCGAACAAGCTGCCGCCTATCTCTATCACATAGCGATGAATCATCCATTTATTGATGGCAATAAAAGAACTGCTTTTGCGGTGGCAGATACTTTTGTGCGTTTGAATGGTTGGACTCTGAATTTGACGGACGATCGAGCTTATGATTTAGTCATGCAAGTCGCACAAGGGACAATGACTAAGGAAGAATTAAGCACCGAGTTTGAGTCATGTATTGTTTAGTTTTATTAACAAGTAAGTTGGGCAACATACGTTGAGATTAGGAAGGTGCGCAGTGCGCAGCCTATAACTGACTGTAGACATAGGGAATCGCGGAACAAAAAAGCGAGTAAAATTATCAGTAAATAACAAAGCCGATCGCCTTTACGTCAAATTACCAATACCATGAATATAAATTTTTCTCGTTTCGACACCTTAAGCACCTTGCTAGCAGGAACCACCGCAGCCTTAACCATAGTCATTAGCCAACCTGCGATCGCCAAAACAGCCCAAGAAGTCGCCAACATTGCCGGGCCGCTGACAGTACAAATTAATAGTTCCCTTGGAGACGGTTCTGGGGTAATTATTGCCAAAAACGGCAAAACTTACACAGTTTTAACAGTTAACCACGTCGTAGAAAAAGCAGACGTGAAATACAACGTTCGCACGTCGATCGGCAAAAACTACCAAGCAACCGCAGTCACCCGCTTGCAAGTAGCACCAACAGACGCAGATTTAGCAGTAGTCAAATTTGAAAGTCCCGAAGAATATCCAGTCGCGACGATCGCCGATTCCGATCAAGCCGTCATTGGCACTCAAATCTTCGTTTACGGCTATCCCGCGACTGGAGGACTTTTTGGGGCAGAACGAGAACCAGAACTGTCTCCCGGACTCGTTACCAGCCGCCCGCGCAACCGCCCGGAAGGTTACACCTTGCGGTATCAGGCCGTAACTTGGAGCGGCATGAGTGGCGGGCCCGTTTTCGACTCCGAAGGTCGAGTCGTCGGCTTACACGGACAAGGCGAATTCGGTTTTGCTCAAACCAGTTCCGGCGAAGTCGCTCCGATTAAAACGGGATTTAATGCAGCAGTTCCGATCAATACTTTTATCGCCAAATTGGTGGCGGCGGGAATGAATAAATCCGAGTTGAAAGTAGACAATACTCCCCCAGCGAGTGGGCCGGTATCTCTCGATAATCCGCAAGATGCCAAAAGCTATTATTTTCGCGGACTTTCGCGCTTGGATCGAGGAGATGCTTGGGAGGCGATCGCCGATTTCAATAAAGCACTAGCTTTCAAGCCCAACAACACCCCAGAATTGCATTTTAATATCGGTAATGCACGCACCCTGATCGCAGTCCTTCCTGACCCCACTCGCGGTTCCACGGCGATTCAAGCATACACGCGGGCGATCGCAGCCAATCCCGGTTTTGCCGACGCCTACTACAACCGAGCTTTAGCTTATCTAGCGACAGAAGACAAACCGAAAGCAATTGCCGACTTTCAAAAAGCAGCAGAACTTTACAAGCAAGGCGGCAGAACCAGTGCATATCAAGACGCACGTAAAAGACTCGAACAGTTGCAATAAAAATTGAAATTAGTAGTTCTGGACTCATATCAATTCCGGTTACACTCCTTATGATATAGAGTCCAAGGCAATGCCGTGTCCGTACCAAAAGTAATATTGTAGGGATACGGCATTGCCGTCTCCTAATTTCTTTGGTATACCCCTATGCCCAACATCCAATTCCCATAGCCCAATTCCCAATTACCCAAATATATTAAGCTATGTCTTACAGCGAATTTAGCCTAGACAGAGTGGTGAGAACCTTTAACCTAACTACATCAGAACAAATCAACTTATTTGCCAATACTGATGAAACTCAATGCAGCGAAATCTTGATCCAGACCCTCGAATATAATGTACCTTTAGCCCTAGCCATGAACACAGAAAAAGCGCGATCGGAATTAATTATTGCTCCAATTTTACTAGAACTGAGGAGGCAATTGCAAGATAGAATTAGTTTATTTTCAGGAACTGACTTTAATGTTGCGCCTGAGTTGGGATTAAATGGAACTTGTGACTTTTTAATCAGTCGAGACTCCGAACTCTTATTTATTCGATCGCCTGTTGTGATGCTAGTCGAAGCCAAGAAGGAAAATATTAACAGCGGTTTGGGACAGTGCGCGGCAGAAATGGTAGCAGCCCAGTTATTTAACGAACAAGAAGGAAATAATATTCGCATTATTTACGGAGTTGTGACATCGGGTAACATTTGGAAGTTTATGAAGTTAGAGAAACAAGTTCTTAGCATCGATTTTATCGAATATTATTTGCAGAATATCTCTAAGATTCTTGGTATTTTATTGAGTGAAATTTCTGCTTCCTATAATAATTGTTTATGATTTTTTTTAACCGCAGAGGGCGCAGAGGGCGCAGAGGCAGAGAAGAGAGAACAGAAATATCTCAATTTGCTATAATCGTAATTATATATAAGATTAGCCGGACTTAGTTATGGTTCAAACAATTCAAGCTAAGAATGTCACATTAGAAGAATTA
>JAJAYT010000070.1 GCA_026786085.1 Microcoleus sp. CAN_BIN18
CCAAGAAACCCTTTGATATTTAATAATTATTAAAATTCGGGCGTTGCTGTTTGGGAGTATTATTTCCCGCGAAAATTAAGCGTCGGGCCAATTAATGAATTGCCCCTACTCTAAATTTCCGGGATTGCCTAAGCGAGTGAATCATGCCTAAATTCAGCAACGTCAAAATTAGTACAGCAATGGTCAATCACTATTTATCTGACATAACTGTTGCATGGTTCAATCATCACGAACTACCGCCGGATGAAATGCAAGAATATTTGCCATTAGTTCAGTGGATGAAACAAAACGCCAGCAATCATGGAGATTTGGAGTATTTGAAACTGGCATTTGAATATTTGCTGACACATCCCGATGTGAATTATGAAGATTTTTCTGGCGGTCGTTACCCTTACGATAGCGATGATATCATAGAAATAATTGATTTTATCTACAGAACAATTTGGTCAGATTTACCCGCAGTATCGCTGAACAATTCCGATGATGTACAACTTGTGTCTATAGCAATCCTAAATCATTATCCTTACCGCGAACATAAATGTGATTTCCCCAAAATCCATCTGTAGGGACACGGCACTGCCGTGTCCGGGAGACGGCACTGCCGTGTCCCTACAGAAAATCATTTAGGATTGCTATATATCGTTAGATGATTGGTGGGCCAGTCGCGAACAATTGGCTGAACTAATCACTTCATCAAAATAGTCTCATGGGTAAAAGACAGAGGTAAAGATGGCAAAAAAAATCTGGATTGTCTATAAAGCCGAAACCATGAGTGCTCCTGGTTGGGAACAACGCCAGCTTATGCCCAGGGGCGGTTTAACTGATATTCTGTGGGAAAACTGGAGTTGGGAAGAAAACCCAATTCTTCCGCAGCCGGGGGACAGAACCCGCGACTATGACAATGTATCTGACTCCGGTAATGGAGTAACTCACGGGAAAGATGGAGACTGGATAGTTACTGGCGTTCACCAGTTTTCTTCCTTTGATACTGACTTGCGAATTGTGCTGTGCTACTGTTCTTTCCAACCGATTACTTCTGATTGGGAAGCGCTGCAACGAGGTGAGTCTGTAAATCAGATGTTGGAGGCTGTCGAGCAATATTGAGTTGATAAAAATTCATTGCGTCTGGAGTAATTCAGACGCTATCTTTTGAGTGAAAAGATGTCGGCTAAAATAGATTGCCAGCCTACAATCCACATTCAGCATCCATCAACTGGGACAGACAAAAGTGAATCATCCGAGACAATAGATTAGATAAAACGGAGAGGGGGGGATTCGAACCCCCGAAGGGTGATAACACCCTTAACAGATTAGCAATCTGCCGCTTTCGACCACTCAGCCACCTCTCCAGATGACAGCAACTAAGCATAGCACACACATCCAGACGTTGGCAACCCCTAAACTCAAAAAACTTTCAATCCCTGACACTGTATTGAAAAAAGAAGGCACTACACGGATTTTGACACGGATTTCATTCAGTTGACAGTTGACAGTTGACAGATGAGGGCGACCTCTACCTGGAAGGAAGAGGATTGGAGTAATGAATAGTCTGATTTTAATTTCTCCCTACAAGGGTTCCGGCTTTAAACCAATTCTGTTTGGTAAAAGAGAAGAAAAAAACTATTCCCGATGCCCGATGCCCGATCGCAAGCCTATTCCCCAAATCCCCTAGCCTTCAAGTGCTTTTCCCAACTAAAATTGGAACTCAGAAAAAATCTCTTAGTATACAAATATCCCAACCGATACAGTATAGCCTTGCGATCGGCATCAAGATTAAAATCCGTCGCCGTCACCCTAGCTTCAGTCACATCCACATTAATCACCCTGCCTCGATCCATCTCCCGCTGGTGATATCTATCCCTTGCTTTCATCATCGTGGTGAACATCGACGCCAGCATTGACACCGGACTGTTGATGTTCACCTTATTCTCAATTCCAGTATCAATTAATCGAAACCCAAAAGTAAACCAACGAGGTGCGATGGGAGTCGAACCAGATTGTTTGTCATAAATCCACAGCGGAAAATTGCTCAGAATGCCCCCATCGACAATTAAGTCATTACCCAGTTTTCCCGGCTCAAAAAATAGCGGAATACTCATCGACAACCGCACCGCCTCAGCTACGCTAAAATCTTCAGCGCTTTTAAGCTGCAACTGCTGGTACAAAGCATCGGAATCCGCAGATTCGCTCCGCTGCAAGTCGTCGGGTATTACCAACATTTCACCACGGGTAAGGTTGGATATTACTACTTTTAATTCGCGGTCTTTTACCTGTTTAACATCGGCAAAAGTATGCAGATGACCTTTGGCTAGTGTTGTTTCCAGCCAGTTTCGGAAAGGTAGTGAAGAATATTCTCCCATCTGACGACTAATTGTTAAAAAAAGTAGCGTCCAAACCGGGGATTGCAAATCGTCTGCTGGGTCACCATTGATAATTAAAGGACTATTTTTTTTGCTCAAAAATATGCTGTAATCGAGCTGTCCTAACAGTTCCTCTAAGTCATCCATTGACAAGTCTGTTGCCAATACTGCGGCGGTAATTGCACCGGCAGAAGTACCCGCCAATTTTCGCCAGCGGATACCCAAATCATTGCAGCATCTGAGTGCTCCTAAAAACGCAACTCCGCGCACGCCACCGCCTTCAAAAATGCCGTCGGCGTAGATTTGACCGTTTTGGTCGGGAGGCGGGAATTTTTTGAGAATTGCTTGTTTCTCGGTTGCAGACATCCTGACGCCCGGTTCTTGCAAAATTTCCTGCGGAGACCACTTATTCATTGATTTTAGATTTTAGATTTTAGATTTTAGATTTTAGACTGACTATAACAGTTGTGAGGTGCGCAGTGCGCACCCTACGTATAGCATTTGTGCATAAGTTTTTTTGAAGATTAGACAAGATTGCAAAAATAACTAGGACGAGCAAGATGCCCGTTCCACAAAAAACATTTTTTCTTGTGGAACAGGCATCTTGCCTGTTACAAAATTTGATTAAAATGAATTTTGCAAGAGGTCAATTTTAGCGTTGAAATTGAGATTTATGATTCTTAATTTTTTTGGGCATTCATTGCTTCTTTGACGTGTTCTTGAACTTGCGATCGCACTTGTTCGTAGGCTACAGATGCACACCAAGGCCGGAGAGATAAAATAGTTGAATCTGGAGTAATCTCAGCCACCAAACAAGTCGGGGACGGATTCTCCAAAACCAGCGGGTGGGAGTTGGCAATTTCTAGTAACTCAGCCATAGTCGGACGGATCGGACGATCGCCAATATCAATTTTCAAGTCTACCCTTCTCGTTCCCATCGCCGTTGTATTTTTCAGTGTACCGTCAAATAACTTATTGTTGGGTACAATAATTTTGACATGATCGTCTGTCACCAGCGTTGTTGAAAAAATCCCGATGCTGTCCACGACTCCTTTAACATCCCCACCTTCGATCGCATCTCCGACTTCAAAGGGCCGCAAACTAATCAACATCACCCCAGCAGCAAAGTGCGACAAAGTATTTTGCCACGCCAAACCGATCGCCAAACTCGCAGCCCCCACCACCGCAACCACGCTAGTAGTTTGAATGCCCAACTTACTCAAAGCCGCGACTACACCCACTACCAAAATCGCAATTTCAGCAGCTTGAACTAAAAATTTCCGCAGCGTGGCTTCGGTGCGACTCAGAGCTCGGCGAGTCAGGCGGCCCGCAAAGTCGATCGCAAATCGCGTAATTAACAAAATGCCGATCGCCCACAGCACTTGAGGTACAATTTGAAACCCCAATTCTACGAATTTTTTCGAGAATTCTTGGGCTACTTGAAAAGCTTGAACTCTTTCTGTATCTAGCTGAGAATACAAGGTTTGGGCTATTGGCATAAATGTACTGATGGCTGTCATATTAATTGGAATTTGGGAATTAGGAATTGGGAATTGGGAATTGGAGGACTTATCCGTAAACTGTTTATACATCAATACGGTTCAGTTAATGCTTTTTTGTCATGGCGAGCGAATAGCGAAGCAATCGCAGTATCTGTTTTTCAGATGATTTTGTCTCTACGATCATCTGATCTGAACCGTATTGCTTTATACATAGGGTACGCGCTGCGCACCTTACACTCTGGGTAAGCAGTAATGTGCAAAGTACGCACCCTACAACTAAAGTTTGTGTAAATCCTATTGATTATAATAATAATCAATAACTATAGCGGTTCTCAAAAAAGTGAGGTATGCCTATGCCCTATGCCCTATGCCCTATGCCCTATGCCGGATAGTACCTCATCTTTCTGAGAAAGGCTATAATAACCAATAACCACTAACCAATAACAAACAACCAATAACTACTGACTACTGACTGCAACCCGAGGCAATCGGTGTTTAAAACCGCAGAGAACTTCCCAAGAAATAGTTCCTAAAGTCGCAGCCCAATCGTCAGCAGTAATTTGATTTTCCCCATCTTTGCCCAACAGAGTCACCACTTCACCAACTTCTAAGTCGGGAATATCGGTAACATCCAACATTAATTGATCCATCGTCACGGCTCCCACTTGCGCCACGAATTTACCCCTAATTAAAACCTGCATTTTATTAGAAAGATTGCGCGGAATTCCGTCCGCATAGCCTACACCAACTACCGCAATTTTCGTTTGTCTTTGAGCAATAAATTGATACCCATAACTAACGCCAGTTCCTGCTTCAATTGTTTTTACCTGCGTCACCCTAGCTTTTACCTGCATTACGGGCTTTAAATCCACAATATTTTGCAAGTGAGGAGCTGGATAAAGACCGTAGGTAGCTAAACCGACTCGCACTAAATCGTAGTGTAAATCGGGGTCAGCGAGGGCAGCAGCAGAGTTTGCCAAGTGCCAGCTACTGGGGTTAATTCCTGATGTTTTAATTTGGGCGATCGCCCATTTAAACCGATCGTGCTGCTCTTTCATAACTGCGGTATCGAGACTGTCGGCTGTCGCCAAGTGAGAATAAACGCTGGCTAATTTTAAATTGGGCAACCCCTTGACTAATTGCACAAATTCTGTTGCTTCCTGCCAGGGCGCACCCAATCGAGACATTCCCGTATCTAACTTAGCGTGAACTGGCAAAGATTGATTGAGACTGACAAGAACTTGCGAAAAAATCAGGGCTTGTTTGGCAGTACAAATAGTGGGTTGCAAGTGCCATTGGGCGATCGCCTTTACCTGTTGAGCTGTATGAGTTGCCCCCAACAACAAAATCGGCGCTTCTATCCCAGCTTCTCGCAATTCAATTCCCTCTGGAATTGTCGCCACACCTAGCCAACTAGCACCTGCTGACAAAGCGGTTTGACTGACTGCGACAGCACCGTGCCCGTAAGCATCCGCTTTCACAACTGCCATCAGTTGTGTGTGGGGAGATAAGAGATTTTTAAGCTGTTTGACATTGTGAGTTAAAGCTGCTAAATCGATTTCTACCCAAGCCCGCTGGCAAAGTCCGCCGTCACCATCCCACAGCACTGTCTGGCAGGACTCTGCGGCTATTGATTCTGCGGTTGTTTGTTCCAAACTCAACATTGTCGATCGCTCCTACTTGCTTACACCATTAAAAACTGGTCGGAGATTTCACTCTAGGTTTAATTATAATTAAATTTTCCCTTTAATCAATGTTAACTGGTGTATCATAGCACCAGAAATACTCGGTAAAAACTATGGACGGACTGGCTTATCTGCATTTAGCTGAAATTTGGGAAACGCCTACAAATCAGGCTTTCAGGGGCGGGCAAGATACCCACTTCACAAACAACTTGAACTATTGTATAACAGGCATCTTGCCTGTTCATGAAAATGGTACAAGATGTCAGCTTCAAAAAACTAATTCTCAAACGCATCTGAATTTAGCCTCGACTCCTTTACTCTTCTTGACGATCGCTCTCATAGCCAATTTAGTCAATCCCGCACTAGCAGCCATCAAAAAAGGCGATTCAGGCCCAAAAGTTGCCCAACTCCAGAAAACTCTCGAAGACGCAGGGTATTTTCGCGCCAAACCCACAGGCTTTTACGGTGTCCTCACCCATGCTGCTGTCAAAAAATTCCAAGCAGAAAACAACCTGAAAGTTGACGGGATCGTCGGCCCTCAAACCTTGTCAGCCCTAAAGGTTAAGTCCGCAAGCCCGATCGTCGATCATGAATCTGCGGGCAAAACATCAGCCGATTTAGCTGAATCTTCACCATCTGCTAGCGCCAGAGAAAACAGCAACCAACTAGAAGATAAAACTAAAAATCAGCCAAACAAACCTTTTTTTAAAGAACCATCTTTTCCACCATTTAAAACAGAAATTCCCGCGAAAAATCCCAAAAACAAAGAAAGTCAATTACAACCCAAAAAACCCGAAAATACTCAAGGTAAAATGACCTTGAAAAAAATAATTTACGGCAAAATATCGCCGAAATCAATAGTTCATTCGGGAGCGGGTTTGTTTTTTGCTCAAAACATGATGTACAGCCACAGCATCACAGTTTATGATAGGAACTTTAAATTAGTCAAGACTATTCCCGACACAGTAAACTTGTCAAAGTTTGGCTTTTCTAAATTCAAAGGCAATTATCAAGGTTCTCCCGTAGAAGCTGCTTTTTCAACAGATGGCAAATATGGCTATGTATCGAACTATCAAATGTACGGTTCTGGGTTTGACAATCC
>JAJAYT010000071.1 GCA_026786085.1 Microcoleus sp. CAN_BIN18
ACTATCAACTGTCAACTGTCAACTGTTAACGCGCTATCCAGCGGAACGGAGTAGAGACGACTTAGTTTTTTCTATTTTTAGAAGCAAGTTAATCATTTGAAAACCCAGCCAGTCTTTATACGAAATTTTGCATTTATTCGTATTGATAAACAAGAAATCACAGGTATCCATGTCAGGGAACAGGTATGAAAATGGGATGCAGATAAAACCCAATTTTTTTAATCTCTTGGTAATTTTGTTAACTTCCTCGGTGCTAATAGAACCTGGCATGAAATCGTGAAATTCTATAGTTATCTGCTTAACATTGCAGAGCGTGGCATCCCTAGTTGAGTTAAAAACGGCTTCTTCAGCACCTTCAATATCTATCTTCAACAAATCAACCAACTCAATTTTCTGGTTGTTCAGAAAAGTTTCCAAAGTGATACCATCCACTGATATCCCTCCCTGAAGGCCATAGACACTAGCAGCTTCCTCACTAATACTGTTACATTCTGGATTATCTGAAATATATATTTTTAATGGCTCGTTTCGGTCTGATATAGCATAATTGAATTTTTTAACTAAGTCATTTTCTGGGATTTGAGAATACACAGAAGGAACTGCTTCTATTGCATAACACCTACAATTGAATTCGCGAGTTATCGCTTCGGTAAATTGACCGACATTGGCACCTAAATCGATTACTAAAGAGTCAGAATCTAGAATTTTGGAATAAATAGTATGCGTTTTGAGATTGCTCAATCCTGAATGCTGTTGCCAGAAATCGATAGATTTCACTAATAAGTTATAAAGTTTCATGAGTGAAGGAATAAATTATGGCTAATATCAGGATTAAAAACCATGTGTGCCGACTTAGTGAGAAAAATCAATCAATTGTAACAATACTTTGGTAGGATGTACTCTTCTGTAGTTAAAACCAAATAATTCAAATCGACATGAGCCAGCATCCAGACCGCATTGCGCCTCACGGCGGCATCCTGGTCAACCGTATTGCCACACTAGACCAAAGACAAGAATTTTTCGACAAAGCAGATTCCTTGCCGCGAGTTGAGCTTTCGGATCGATCGATCTCTGACTTGCAAATGATCGCGATCGGCGCCCTGAGTCCCCTCAAAGGGTTCATGAACGAAGCTGATTATCGATCGGTCGTCAAAGAAATGCGCCTTTCCAATGGCCTCCCTTGGTCGATTCCGATCGCCCTTAGTGTCAGCGAAGCAGTTGCCGACACCCTCACAGAAGGCAGTTTAGTGCGCCTTGACTCCCCGGCGGGCCAATTTGTCGGCATCTTGGAACTCACAGAAAAATACCGCTACAACAAAGAAGCAGAAGTCATCAACGTTTATCGCACCGACGACCTCAAGCATCCGGGCGTCCAAGTCGTAGACAAAGCTGGCCCAGTTAATCTCGCAGGTGAGGTTTGGCTGCTGGAACGCGAATTAGATGTCCGATTTCCCCAATACCAAATTGACCCGGCAAAATCGAGACTGCTGTTTAAAGAAAAAGGATGGAAAACCATAGTCGGTTTCCAAACTCGAAACCCGATCCACCGAGCTCACGAATATATCCAAAAATGTGCCTTAGAAACAGTAGACGGCTTGTTTTTGCACCCGCTAGTCGGAACAACTAAAGATGACGACATCCCCGCTGACGTGCGGATGCGCTGTTACGAAATTCTGCTAGAAAAATACTATCCAAAAGAACGGGTAATTTTGGCCATTAATCCGGCGGCGATGCGTTACGCGGGGCCGCGAGAAGCAATTTTTCACGCTTTAATCCGCAAAAACTATGGCTGTACTCACTTTATCGTAGGGCGCGATCATGCTGGAGTTGGCGATTATTACGGGACTTTCGATGCCCAACACATTTTTGAGGAATTCGAGCCCTCTGAATTAGGAATTGTGCCGATGAAATTCGAGCACGCTTTTTATTGCACGCTGACCGAACAAATGGCTACAACTAAGACAAGTCCCAGCACTCCCGAACAACGGGTGCACTTGTCGGGAACCAAAGTTCGGGAAATGTTGCGTGCTGGGAAATTGCCGCCGCCGCAGTTTTCTCGACCGGAAGTCGCCGCCGAATTGGCTAAAGCTATGAATATTTTTAGTTACGAGATTTAAGTCTTGAACTTTGGTGTTGACGGCATTTTGAAGAGTTTTGAAATTTGAGTTTTGAGTTTTAAATGTGAAAATTTAAACTTAAGACTCAAAATTTAAAACTTAAAACATCTTAAAAGTAAGGACTCATAATAAGCTGTCGCGCATTTGAATTGTATATTCAGGGCGGGTGGGACACCCCACAAGACTTTGATTGTTTTTTGATATACAATTTAAATGCAGAACAACTTGTCAATTCCTGTTGCACTCTTTATGCTGTTAACAGTTAACTGGAATTGACTATTTCCATGCTACCAGATTTGCTCTAATTCAATAAAATCACCTAAAATTATTGAAGAAACTTAAACTTAATAGGAGTTATTCAAAAAAACGTTTGCTTTGTGATTGGTAGTGGTAAGGTACGCAATGTCTACCTTACACATATAGCGGTTCTCAAGCGTGGTGAGGTATGCCCTATGCCCTATGCCCTATGCCCTATGCCGTTCGCGTACCTCATATGAGAGCTCGAAAGGCTATACAGTGTTTGCGATCGCAAATTGCAAAATAAGACTTACAAAAAAAGTAATTTGAAGCACTACAGTGTTACAGTCTGCTTCAGTGCACCTATATACAAAGGTTCTGCGTCGAGGACTGTTAAAATTCCAAACATAAAATCCAAAGCTATTTAAAAATGGGACTGAATCGGCGGGAATTTTTGCAGCAAGCTGGCCGGGTGCTGGCGGGCATCGGCATCGGCGAGGCTTTGTGGCTGCGGTTGGGCGATCGCTACCTCCAAGCTTTAGCCCAGCCGACAGCCCGCAAATTGGCTTTGTTGGTAGGCGTTGACAAATATCCAGACTCGCCCCTGCGTGGCTGCGTCACGGATGTCGAATTGCAGCGGGAATTGCTGATCTATCGGTTTGGGTTTGCGGCGTCGGACATTCTGACTTTGACTAACGCTCAAGCGACAAGGGAAAATATCGAGACGGCTTTTGTGACTCACTTGAGCGAACAAGCAAAACCCGGTGATGTGGTAGTTTTTCATTTTAGTGGCTGCGGTAGCCGAGTTAGTTCGATCGAGTCTCCTGGCATAATCCAAAACAGTTTGGTGCCGGCGGATGATGTTTTGCCACTGTTAGGGAACCGGGCGGTGAACGATATTTTAGAGGAGACGCTGCTGCTGTTGGTTCGATCGCTCTCGACAGAAAATGCGATCGCCATCCTCGACACCAGCTACACCTATCCAGGTTTTCCCAAAAACGGCAACTTTCGCATTCGCTCCCGTCGTCGTCCCACAGTCGGGCAGCCAAGCATCGCAGAATTAACGTTTGTTCAAGGTTTGAAGTCGCGTCCAAATCTCCGTCGGGAAGCCGTCGTACTTGCTGCGGCCACCAATTCCCAAATCGCCGCCGAACAAGAGTGGAACGGATTTACCGCAGGTTTGTTTACTTACGCCCTGACTCAAACTCTGTGGTGGGCAACTCCCGCTAGTAGTTTGCAAGTCAGTTTTAGTCGCGCGGCTGGTAAAGTCGAGCTGACGGGGTTATCGCAGCAACCGCAAATTCGCCATGAAGTTTTAACAGCATCGGCAGTGGTTAATTGGGAAAATTTAATGTTGAATTCCGCTACTGCTGATGGTGCTGTGACGGCGGTGGAAGATGGCGGAAAAACTGTGCAGTTGTGGCTGGGCGGTTTGTCGCCGGAGGTTTTGGAATCGGCAGCGGGTTCTGTGTTTGCTGTGGATGACTCGTCGGAGGGCGATTCCCTACGGGATAGCTACGCTTCACGACTTGTGCTGCTCCGACGCACGGGTTTGTCTGCGAAAGCTCAGATTTTGGACAAGCCCGATCGAACTTTCGGCCAATTAACAGCCGGCCTCCTGGTGAGGGAAGAAATTCGGGTATTGCCGCGCAACATCGGTTTGACAGTAGCTTTAGACTCTGGTTTGGAGCGGATCGAGCGGGTGGACGCTACTAGCGCCTTCGCGACAGTGCCGCAAGTTTCGGTTGTAGGCAGCAACCAACTGGCTGACTGTCGGTTCGGTAGAGTCCCGGAAACGACTTTAGCCGAAACAGTCTCGGCTGCGCCTGTTTTGTATCAAGCTCGCTACGGCTTGTTTTCTTTGGGTCAAATCCCGATTCCTGATACTGAGGGCGACGGAGGAGAAGCAGTCAAGGTGGCGGTGCAGCGGTTGACTCCTCCGTTGAAAGCGCTGTTGGCGGCGAAGTTGCTGCGGCTGACTGTCAATGAGGGCTCTTCGCTGCTGAAGGTGCGGGCGGTGCTGGCAACTCTCGCGCCGCAAGCGCGGGCTGTAGCGCAGCGGGAACCTGTGCGAGCAGATCGCACTTACCGCCTGGAACCCCTGAGTGCTGAAACCGAGAAATCGGCAAATATCGATCTACTAAGTCTGAAAAATGGCAGCCGCATTAACTACAGACTTTATAACGAGAGCGATCGCCCGGTTTATGCTGCGGTATTTGCGATCGACAGTGCCGGAAGGCTGTTGGCTGTGAATTCCGATGGCCTAAATGCGAATGGGGGAATGTCGCGGGCGATCGCTCCGGGGGAAAATTTGAGCGTACCGGCGGCTGGGGCTGTTGGGTTGGCGGTATCGGGGTCGATCGGGCTGGCGGAAACTCAAATTATCTTTAGTGTCGCTCCGTTCGATCGAACTCTAGCTGCAATAGCAGCCGAAATGCAGCCAACGAGGGATACTTTGCCCGTGGTGTTATTGAATCCTTTAACTGTGGCGCGGGCTGTGCTGGAAGATTTGCAAGCTGCTAGCATTCCGGGCGTGCAGAAAGTGGGGATATCCACTGACGATTTAGCTTTGGATGTGAATGTTTGGGCGACTTTGAGTTTTGTTTATCGCGTGGTTTAATTTTGGGGATGGGTAATTGGGGATGAGGAATTGGGAATGGGTAATTGGGGATGCTTGCTGCAACTATCCGAGTATAAAATCGATATTGACTTCCCAATCAGGAAATGCTAGAGGCGAAACTTGTTGACCGCGCCAAAACTTTTGGATTAAACTATAACCGTTGGGTGTTGGTTGACGGTATACTTCTAAGCATTGTGCTTCTAAATCTACTAGCCAAACTTCTGCGATTTGCGATCGAGCGTAAATCAGAACTTTCACATCTCGATCGTAATCAACTGTACTATCAGATACCTCTATCAACAGCAACACTTCTGATGGTGTAGGATGTGCGGTTGAATAGTAATCAGCACGGGGTTGCAGCAATACTACATCAGGTTGAGGTTCGGTACGTTCGGTCAACTGAATAGGATTTTGGATAGCAATAATAGCTCTTGTTTCGGGCAGTTGAGTGGAGAGTCGGTTCAAACGGTTGACACATCCTGCGTGGCGAGTTCCAATTGCAGCCATTTGTACAAGTTCTCCTTCTATCAATTCTACCCGATCGCCCTCTGGGAAAATACCAGCTTTACCCATTAAATGATATTCTTCTACGGTGAGTAATCTTTTGATTAATTGCACTGCCATAACCACCGTGCCTCTAATTATTTCTTGAATTGTAGTCGATCAAAGAAGGAAGAAGCAATCAGCGATCTGCGGTAGGGACACGGCATTGCCGTCTCCGATGATTGCCCGATTGTCTGTGGTTAAATGCGATCGGGCAATCATTGGGCAATTTGAGCATACTGGTGAATTTTACCTGCTACCCGAAATCAGGACACGGCAGTGCCGTTTCCCTACAATTAATCAGGCATTGCCGTCTCCGATGATTGCCCGATTGTCGGTGGTTAAATGCGATCGCAATTTCTATCAGTACCGATAGACTTTTTCCACCATTTGAGCTAAACGTTTCATCGCAGTTTCAATTTCATCATTGGTTGCCGTCAAACTAATGCGCAAACACTCCTGCTTGTGTCGCCAATCTTCCCGCAAACCGGGGAAGAAAGAACTTCCCGGCACGAGAATCACCCCAACTTGCTTCAATTGCTGATAAAATTCCCAATCAGTCATCGGCAAATCTTTCAGCCACAACCAAGCAAAGATTGCTCCTTCG
>JAJAYT010000072.1 GCA_026786085.1 Microcoleus sp. CAN_BIN18
ACCTAAAGCTGCTTTTGGTACGGGCAATTTCCCAGTATTTCCTAAGTCGGGGCGGTGGAATTCGACGACGCCCGGATAGTCGCCGTCGCACAGGCTAATTTGCTCGAAGGTGGTGATTTGTGGCAAGATTTGCTCCCACACGCCCATACCTTCTAAGATCATTCCTGACAGCAGGGTGATTGCATAGGCTTGTTTTTTGGCTGCTGCGGCTGCGGGGAGTTGGGTTTCAATGATGGCGATTTTTAATCCTGAATCTTTGAGGGCGCAGGCTAAGGTGGCGCCGACTATGCCGCCTCCGACTATGGCTATGTCAAAGTCGAGTGTTGGTGTTTGGGTGGGGGCTGTGGTTGCAAAAAGTTGGTTTACAGGCATTTTCAAGGGTTTTATTTAAGTCAATAATCATATTTACTATTTTATTGTAAAGAATTATTTCGATTTTGGGCGATCGAGCGACGGGGAGAGATGCAGACGGCGGTTGAAACCGCGCCTACACAAACGTAGGCGTTAGCCTTCCCGAAGGGTAGTCCGCCTCCGCGGACTGAAGAAGTACCTCAGAAACCCGGTTTCTGCGTATATTTCTCGTCACTCAACCCAAAACTCGTAGAAACCGGGTTTCTCGCCCCCATACGGGCGCACTGAAACTGATAACTAATGACCAATGACTACTGACTAATGACCAATGACTAATGACTACTGACCATTTCCTTTGTGTTTTCCGTCGCCAACGCAAAGACTTGCTGACTAATGGGAATGTCAATTACAAACTCTGCACCATCGCCCGGAGTGGAAAAACACTGCAATTGGCCTCGGTGTTTTTCGACGACAATTTGATAGCTGATAGACAATCCTAACCCGGTGCCTTTTCCGACTGGTTTAGTAGTAAAAAATGGATCGAATAAATTACGAATTACTTCTTGATTGATTCCCATCCCGTTGTCGGCTATCCGAATTGTTGCTGTGTCTGAATTCGCACTGGTGCTAATCTGAATTCTGCTGGGGCTAGAATATATTTCTTGGGCAGAACGCTTGCTGTTGTATTCTTCGAGGGCGTCGATCGCATTTGCGAGCAGATTCATAAATACCTGATTTAGCTGACCTGCATAGCACTCGATATTGGGAAAGTCGCCGTATTCTTTGATAACTTCAATCGCTGGACGAGATGGCGTAGCTTTCAGCCGATGCTGCAAAATCAGCAAAGTGCTCTCGATTCCTTCGTGAATATCTACTCGTTTCATCTGCGATTCGTCGAGCCTGGAAAAGTTGCGTAAGGATACAACTAAGTCGCGGATGCGATCGGCTCCTACTTTCATTGATTCCAAAATCTTCGGAAAGTCTGCGATTAAGTAATCGACTTCAATATCTTCGGCTGCTTCGCTAATTTCTGGGAGGGGATTTGGATATTTTTCCTGGTAAAGGTGGAGCAAATCGAGTAAGTCTCGCGCGTATTGGCTGGCGTGGGTGATGTTGCCGTAAATGAAGTTAATCGGGTTATTAATTTCGTGGGCGACTCCGGCGACTAGCTGTCCGAGGGAGGAGATTTTTTCGGTTTGAATTAGTTGAGTTTGAGTGTCGTGCAAGTCGCGGAATGCTTTTTCGAGTTGGGCTGCTTGCTTGCGATATTGCCCTGCTGATTGCTTGAGTGCTTCCAAAACTTGGACTCGATCGCTAATATCTGTGTGAGTGCCCACCCATTCGCGAATGCTGCCGTCTGCTGCTAAAACTGGCACTGCACGCACCCAGAAGTGGCTGTAGCTGCCGTCGGCGGCTCGCAAGCGGTGCTCGACTTCATAAAGGTTTTTGGCTTCTACTGCGCGCATCCAAGCTTGCGCCGTCAACTCGCGATCGTCTGGGTGAATTGCCGAAACCCAGTTTTCTGTAGCTTCTTCCAAAGTTTGACCTGTATATTCCATCCAGTCGATCGGTGCGATCGGCTTTCCCTCGGCGTCTGTTATCCATACCAGTTGAGCGGTAGCCGCGATCAGCGATCGGTAACGTTCCTCGCTCAGACGCAGCGCTAGCGAGGCTTGTTGGCGATCGCTGATGTCGCGGGCGATCGTGGAAATGTATTCAGGTTTGCCATCGGTTGCTCCGTGGGAAATGATCACTTGGCTGACAGGAATTTCGATGCCGGATACTGACACGAGAGCTGTTTCTCCACTCCAAACACCCTCGGAAACTGCGGTGGCGATCGCCAGTTGCAGAGTGCTGCGGGCTGACGCTGACGAGAATTCTGCAACTTGTCGGTGGGATATATCTTCATTTTCATCGATACCCAGCATTTTTCTGCCTGCTTTGTTCATGTAAACAGCGCGTCCTTCGAGGTCGCAGATACCTACAAAATCAGGGGTTGCTTCCAGAATTGCGGCCAGACTTCTGTTGGCGATTTCAGCTTGTTTGCGTTGCGTAGCTGCCGCCACGGCATCGGTAATATCCCGCGCGATGCTAACTATACCGCTGATCTTTCCTTGCCCGTCCCGGTAAGCGTTTTTTGTCGAAAGAAATGTCCGCAATTTTCCTTCGACTGGCAGTTCTTCTTCCATGACTTGCGTTTTGCCCGCTGTCATGATTTGGCGATCGCTTTTCCTAATATTGTCGGCAATTTCCAGCGGAAATAACTCGCTGTCATCTCTGCCGATAATCTCCTCAAAAGACTTGCCAATGATGCTAGCTCCCGCAGCGTTGAGCATCATGTAACAGCCCTGAATATCTTTGACAAATAGGGCTGTCGGCGTACTGTTGATGACTGTCAGCAACAGGTTATAGTTTTTTTGGAGCACCTGCTCTGTTACTTGAGAGTCGAAAATTTGCTGCTGCAATTGCTCGTTGACGAGTTGCAGTTGAAGAGTGCGTTTTTCAACTTTAGTTTCTAAGTCTGATTTCGCTTTTCTGAGTTCCAGTTGGGCTCGATAGCGCTTCCGGTCTGCGGTGCAGAGAGTTTTTGCATTCTGCCAAATCAGAAATGTAAAAATAATTACGTTTGATACAGTTAATAGCGATATTCCTACCTCCGGCTCGTAGGCTTGTAACCGCTCTCCCGAGATGATGAAATAACCCGCTAAAGGCGGGATAACGATCGCCGGTGGCAACAAGCGCCTCGCCATGATTCCGCCCGCGCGATCGCTCGCAATTACTGCTATCAATCCTCGCTCTGGATTGGCAAATAAAATCCCAAAGCTCAGCAACATAAATGCTGCGGAAGTGTGTAAAGCCATTCCTGTATGAGGGCCGATTTTGTAAAACAAAGCTTTACCGTAGATGTAGCCGATCAAACCCAGAAATGCAATTAAAAATGCACAACAGCTTAAGATTTGAACCCGCAGGTATTTGGGGCGGCGTACCGACAGCAGCAGCAAGGCTGAACCCAGCAATAAAAAAGCAGCAGCCGTATTCGGTGCCATGCGTCCCGGTACTGAGGGGCCAGTCAAGGTGGAACTTTCTTTAAATAGCAATTGGTCGATGCCTAAGTCTAAATTAAAGCTATATTGAACTAGGGTGAGGAGGCTAATTAATATAATTAAAAATGAACTGGTAAAAATTAATAAATTATCGTCTATTTTTTGATGCTTGATTGTTGTTAATTGGGCGCGCCGACGCTGTTGGAGGAACAGAGAAAAACCGCCTAAAATAAAGCATACCGCAGTATTGGCTTTCATACTCACGAGTCCGGGCAGAATGCTTTTTAAGAGTTGCAGGTCGAATATCCAACCCAAAATGACTGTACAGCCGATCGCGATTACTGCAATTCCAGCTTTGATAGAAAAAGACCGGAGTGCAGCAATTGGGGTTGAGGGCGGTTGTACTTGTTGTGCTCGTTCAAAAAGTTCCAATTTCTCGCTCCCTCAAATTATGTGGGTTTCTTAGTATCGAAGGTAACAATAAAAATTGTATTTATTTTGTTGCGAGCTATACAAAGCTGCTTAAGATTTTGTTAAAAATGTCTAGCATTAAATACTAATCATGTTATCTAACTTGAAAGAGAGCGTCAACTGAAAGTCGCAGGCTCTTATCTAGAAAGCATTCATCAGAATTCAAGAAGTTTTCTTGATTGTTAGTTAAAACAAAAAATTCCTTCAGCCTTCAGTTGTCAGCCTTTTCCCTTCGATGTCAAAAATTAGCGATCGCCCGATTAATTCACCCAGCCGAGTGTTTGCACTCAGTCGTTCGAGGGGCAATCGTAGCGGATTGTGCGATCGACTTGACTGGCGTAGACTCCGCAGGGACGGGCTGCGCTAACGGCAAGAAGATCACTAGGATGGTAAACTGGCTGTGGCGAATGCGGGAAGGCGGTTGAAACCGCTCCTTGTCAAACGAAGTCCGCCTTCGCGGACTCAAGAGGGAGTATTAAAGCCGGATTTGATAAGTAGGTGGGTACAAATAAACATTAGATGGGGAGTACAAATAAACATTAGATGGGGAGTACAAATAAACATTAGATGGGGAGGGCGGGTTTTGCCTTGATAAACTGGCTGGTATCTCCGTGATTATTAGCTAAACCCGCCCCTACCAGATACTATTGTTTTTTCGCAATCACCTACTTACGAAAAACCTTGATACCAGAAATAAGTCACCATCGGAATCACTGTCGCCAACAGCAACAGCACAACCACAATAACTGTGGCATTACCTTGGTCTGTTTCTTCAGCTTTTTTAAATGTGCCTTCAACTTGAATGTTATCAACAACTTCAGGCGCGCCCGGATCGGGTTCGCCCGACATCACAGTCGCAATCCGCGAACCGGCTGCGGTAAATGCCTCGTTGTATTTATTGCCTTCCCGCAGCGGCACTTGCACGGTTTCCCCTGCTACACTCTGGGCAATTTCATCGGGTAGCAGGGATTTCACCCCTTCGCCGGTGCGAATTGTGGCGCTGTTGGTAACAGTGTCGAGAACGAGTAAAATTTGATTGGTCTGGTCTTCTTTGGCGGGAAACCACTGTTCAAACAGTTTGTCGGTGAATGTGGCAGTCGTTTCGCCGTAGTCTAAGCGGTGGATGGTGACAAACCGGACTTGTTTTCCTGTTTGCTGTTCCAGGTTGTCGAGTTCGGTGGTGATGCTGCTTTCGCTGCTGCGGCTGAGCACGTCGCCTTTGTCAAACACCCAAGTTCGATCGCCCGCCGACAACAGGGGAAACTCGTACACGCCAGTCGCCAATGCTGGCAATACCGCCATCTGGGACGCGATCAGAACGATCGCGATCGCCGCCGCCGCTTGTTGGAGATAATTTCTCCAGTTAAATAATTGCTTCAGGAGTCTAGTCATGAGGTTAACCGTAAAACTGACTTTTTCCCAAAAATACTATAGAAACCAGCGTAAAATTCAATTTATGTAGGGCAATATTTAAAATTAGGTCGCCAGTCGAACTTCTCGCCCGATAATTTTAGGATTTTAACTATGGAACCAGCAGACAGTTATAAAGGTTGGATTATGCAATCCCAGAAAGTATTCTACGTCGAAGTTTGGGATAGCCGCGGCAACCGCCACGTCGCCGTCCAAAATGCCAAGACTGAGGAGGAAGCTTTGGAATTGGCCAAAAAGTGGATTGACAAGTATGAGTCAAAACCCGGAAGAATGCCGATCGACGTACCGCATCCTTTCGGAGATATGATCGATATGCCTTTTTGAAGTCATTAGTCATTAGTCATTAGTCATTAGTCATTAGTCATTAGTCATTAGTCATTAGTCATTAGTCATTAGTCATTAGTCATTAGTCATTAGTCATTAGTCATTAGTCATTAGTCATTAGTTACAAATTCCCAATTCCCAATTCCCAGCCTTCTACTAAGAAATTCCTCGCAATTTGCAGGTATTTTCTACCAAACTTTTCGCAAATTCATCGAACCTTTTAGATAGTTTTTCATCCAACAATTTGCCATCAGGACTAAAAGATTTCCAAGCTTGTCCGATCGCAATTTGTTCGGGAATTACCCAAGCGTGCACCCATCTTAAAATAGTTCGCAAATCGTTAAGCGCGTTGCTGTTAACTTGCCCTCCCAAAACGCTAATCGAACACGCAACTTTGCCGTCCAAATGCTCGAAAGTGAGTAAATCGAGGGCATTCTTGAGAGCACCGCTGACGCTACCGTGATACTCCGGCGTTGCTAAAATCAAAGCGTCGGCTTGTTTAACCGCATTCCGCAGCTTTTCCACATCGGGGTAATCGGAATAATCATTCTCACCGTCGCAGAAGGGCAGATTGATCGATCGCAAATCTAATATTTCAACTTCCGCGCCCAGGGCTTGCGCCCGTTCTGCTGCCACCTTCAACGCTAACTGGCTGTAAGATCCAGCCCGCAAACTTCCACCAATGCCGACAATCTTCACCATAAAACTTAAAAACAATAACTGCTTGGCTAAGACGTACTCATTACGACTATGATTAATGTAGCAAGTTCGATCGGCCACTGTCAAGTGAAGCGCGGAATGACACCGATGCAGACACAGATACACGCCTATAGTCGAGGACGCAAAAACCTGGTTTCTGTCAAAAATCCTCTCGCTGATATTAGAGGAGGTAACGGTAGAGGATAGACGGATAGCCAAATCAGTTAATTTCCGATTAATTTATGGAATTTTTCCCAATTGCAACAAACTTTAGTAGTTGACAATAAACCAGAGGTTCAAGGCAATCCAAGCAACAGATAACCGCTGAAAAGCCTGCCTAATGGGAATCTGTGTTACAAATAAAAAGAAATCTTCTATGGGTAGCTAAGTTATGCCAGCTCGCTTGATCAACGATCGCTATGCTCTATCTCCCACCCCGCGATCGGGCGGGATGGCTGATGTCTATCAGGCAAGCGATATGCTTGATGACCTTCGGCGGGTGGCAGTAAAAGAATTCAAACACGGGCAGATTGAAGCAGATATTCTAGCCGAGTCCTTCAAACGTGAAACCCAAGCCCTGCAAGAGTTGAAGCACCCCGGAATCGTGGAACTTCTCGATTTTGGCAAGGATGAAATTACGGGTAATTATTTTCTCGTCTTGGAGTGGATGGACAAGGATTTGGCAACACTTCTGAAAGAATCTCCACCAGACGGTTGGGATTCTTTCTGGGAAGCGGTAGCTTTGCCCGTGCTGGAGGCTTTGGCTTTTTCCCATAGTCGCAGAATAATACACCGGGATATGAAGCCTAGCAATATTTTAGTGGGGAGTGACGGTAAACTCAAACTCGCTGACTTTGGCATATCCAAGCTTAAGAGCTATTTGCGACCAAGCATTACTCTCAAAGGTTTTGTATCGCCTATGTTTACGCCGCCAGAACCCGACGATGGTTCCTATACCTATACCCGCGATGTCTTCAGTTTTGGTGTATTGGTTTTGAAGTGCCTGACTAATATAGAACTTACAGAGCATAATGATATCCCCCGCGCACTGGAAGAGTTTGATGCACCACCTGGAATCCTTGAAGTAATCGAGCGTGCTGTTTCTTTTGATCCAGTAGAGCGTCAGCACAATGCAGAGGTACTGCTAGCTGAACTTAATTCTATTCAACAGAAGCGATCGCAAACCCAGTCAGCCAAGAAACGCGATTGCTACCTGAAACTTACTCATACGGCTTTAAAAAATCTTCAGAATCTACTTGATGTGCCCCAAGATGAAATTCAAAAGATTCTCCTAGAGGATTTGAATAGTGGATGTGGAATCTCACCTTTAAAAAAATCCAATGCAGCCAATCCGGCTGACGAATCCTCTGAAGGTCATTACTCTATTTTTGGGTTTTCCTACAGGTACCATGTAGCAGTTGATCGAGATCGCCTAGTCATTATCAACGCCCAGGATTTTTCTAGTGCAATACTAGAACAGAATCGAGAACGTGCGTGGCTCCCCCCCTACGAATTCAAATTTGGTAATCCTCTGGTTAGATGGGAAGCAGAGGAAGTTATTAGGGAACTTCAACTGGCAGTAGAAGAACTTGAGGCCAACCTGCGACAGACAAGAGCAGAAGAAGAAAAACAACGCTTATTCCGAGTTTGGTGGGATATTCTCAGAGCCAAGACAGATTGGGAGAAAAACCGAGAAAAACCGATTAAATACACAAGCGTTACTCCTGATGGAAACCGCGTTACCTTTGAATTATCAGAACTTCCAGAAAATGATCTAGCTGGACAACCCCGCCATGTTACAAACTCAAAAGGATTTAGCATAGTGGGAGGAGATGTTGAGGAAGTCATCGGTGATAAATTGGTTCTTTATGTCAAATTTGGAGAACCAGACCAACTCCCACATTCTGGTGAGCTATGCTTTGATACCCGTGCTGCCCTTGATGCCCTAAACCGACAAAAAGCTGCCCTTGATGCTGTTCGATTTGACCGCGCAGTCCGCTCAGACATTCGCCAATTACTCGTCAACCCTCAAGAAGTTCGTACTCCTGATGTAGAGGTGGATATGCAGTTTGTTCAACATCTCAATGAATCACAGCAGGAAGTTGTTAAAGCTGCACTCTCGACAGAAGATTTCCTAATTGTCCAAGGCCCACCAGGGACAGGAAAGACAACATTTATTACAGAAGTTGTTCTGCAAACTGTTAAAGCTAATCCTAATGCTAGAATTCTGCTCAGTTCACAAACTCATGTTGCACTGGATAACGCCTTAGAACGGATTCAAGCTAAAAATACTAATTTAAAACTGGTACGAATTGGTAACCACGAAAGGGTATCAGAGAATGTTCATTCACTCTTATTGGAAAAACAGATGGAAGAGTGGAGAGAGGAAGCAATAGCAAAAGGTCAGAAATTTATTGCAGATTGGTCTATCAAATGTGGTATTTCTAAGCTCGATTTGGAAAAGGCGATTCTTTTCCAAGAGTTAAGAAGTAGTGTCTCGAAACTTGAATCTTTGAGGGTGGAAGTAGCTAGTCGAGAACAAGAAAAATATGAAATTTTTCCTGCACAGGAGGAGCAAAAAAAATCCCAATCTAAACCAAAACTCAAAATTCCAAAGGAGAGATTAGAGGAGTATCATAGTCTGGAAGAGGAAATTAAGGAACTACAGAAGAAGCAAAAATTAGAGCGCGAGGAGCAGAATGAAAAAGCCAAACGCCTAAAGGGATTGACAGGTATTTCTACGAATGAACTGTTGAGGCTAAAATCCGAGGAACTAGAGCAAAAAAGCAATAGCCTTATCGATCCAAATACACCCGATGCGAAGATGCTCCAACGCAGAAGTGTTGAATGATAGAAAAAGATTGCCAGGATTGGCAAACAAATGTATAATGACAGAGCTATAAAATATTAAAAATCAACTAAAATGCTATTTTCTAACTTCCCCAAAATTG
>JAJAYT010000073.1 GCA_026786085.1 Microcoleus sp. CAN_BIN18
GGACAAGAATGCCCTCAAAGTCCCCTTTGCTTTCGGGGGATGCGAGGGGGATCTCCAGGGCATAAATATGTTAAGTGAACCGTATTGGGTAGTAGTTGGGGGCGGTGTGAGGGGGGTTTTTTGTGGGGCAGTGATAAAAAAAAAAAAAATTGGTGTTGTGGTGTTTTTTTTTCCAAAAAAAACCGCGCCTAAAACCGCCCCAACTACTAACCAATACGGTTCACTTAACATATTTATGCCCTGGAGATCCCCCTCGCATCCCCCGAAAGCAAAGGGGACTTTGAGGGCATTCTTGTCCCCCCTTTGTAGGGGCGGTGCCAAGAGTGCCCGCCCTGGCGCTGGGGGGATCTGTCTTAAGTGAACCGTATTGCACTAAGTAGGTCATTGCGAAAAAACAATAGTATTTTGTAGGGGCGGGTTTAGCTAAGAATCTATGATACCAGCCAGTTTTTGAAGGCAAAACCCGCCCTCCCCATCTACTGTTTATTTGTACCCACCTACTTACGAACGAACCAATTTGATCGCGGTCAATCGACCGGACACGATATTATCTGATATATTAGTGGTGAGTTATACAGGAGCGATAACTGCCAAAGCTTGGGGAATTACTCGGAATTTTGCAGGCGTGTGAGTGGTAATTTCACCGTCGGTATTAATCCGACGGCGTTTGCTAGTATATACCTCAATTTCTTGAGCGTGCAAGGCGCGAACGTTTGGCCAACTGCTATGATTTCCTTGTCTCATCGCTGGCAGCAAAGCAATGATTTCCCACCAATGTTGTGTTTCTAAACTATACAAATCCAGCCGCCTGTCGTCGATTGTGGCATCTTCGGCGACTGTCATGCCGCCGCCGTAATAGCGACCGTTTCCAATGGCAATTTGAATAGTTTTAACATAAAAAGATTGGTTATTTACTTTGATTTCGGCTCGGAATGGTCGCGATTCCAAAATTGTTTGTAAAGCAGTAACAGCATAAGCTAAAATTCCCCAGCGCTGCTTCGCGTCTTTGGTCAACCGCTGGGTAATTTGCACGCTCAATCCCAAACTTGCTACATTAAAAAAATGCTGTCCATTTACCCAACCTAAGTCTATGAGCCGAACTTTACCGCTGGAAATTACTTGACAAGCTGCGGATAAATCTGTTGGAATTCCGAGAGTTCGCGCTAAGTCGTTAGCTGTTCCCATCGGCAAAATACCCAGGGGCAATTTAGTCTCTATCAAACCTTCTATGGCGCTGTTGAGAGTGCCGTCGCCACCGCCAATTATGACTAATTCGACTTGCTTTTTGTAGCGCCGAATTGTCTCGGAAAGTTCGCTAGCGCTGTCTGTAGATTCTACGATTAACTCAAAACCCAGTGCTTGCAATCCTACAGTGGCTTGAGATAATAGCTGTTTCCCTTTTCGGGAGTGCTGGTTGACTAAAAGTAGAGCTTTCTTCATTTGTTAATTTTTCATGGGGAATATTGAGTGTTTTTAATTACCGAAAGAACAGTTTGATGGCTTAACGGCATAAAATTAATGCTTTATTTCCATTTTACCCATTGTGATGGATTGACAAAAATGTGAAAAAATGGATAATTATAGCAAAATGTTGCTAAAAAGTACCTCCGGCTCTGGGCTAGCAGCAAACAATCTCGCCGATCGACAAAAGCTAAATTAAAAATTATGTCTAATATTTTAGAACAAGCGCAAGTCGCTGCCGATCGCCAAAACTGGCCCTTGTTAGTCGAATGCTTGCAGCAAGTGACAGCCAACGATAGCCAGCCGCCAGAACAACATATTTTAGACCAAGCTGTCAGTTTAGCAATACAAGCCTTAGAATGGGGCGATTTTCAAGACCGCTGGGAAATTGCTAAAGTATTGCCCAATCTGGGAAATGGCGCGATCGCACCTTTAATTGCTGTGCTCGAAGACGAAGACGCAGACACGGAACCCAGGTGGTTCGCCGCCCGGATTCTCGGAAAGTACGCGCGGCCGGAAGTGATTCAAGCTTTAGTCAAATTGGTCAAAAATTCCGATGAAGAATTGAGCCAAATCGCGGCACAAACCCTCGCGAATTTCGGGCCGACAGCCATAGAATCCCTAGCAACTCTCCTACTACAAGAAGACTCGCGACAGTTTGCAACAGCAGCGCTCGCCCAAATTCGGCACGCCGACATTATTGCACCACTGTTGAGCGTAGTCGGAGACTCTAAAGTTGGGGTGCGGCTGGCTGCGATCGATGCCCTGAGCAGCTTTTGCGACTCCCGCATCCCGCCGGTACTGATAGAGGCGCTCAAAGATCCGGCGACAGCAGTCAGAAAAGAAGCCGTGCGAGCTCTCGGGGTGCGCGCCTATTTAGACGGAGAATTCGATTTAGTTGACTTGCTAAAACCTTTGTTGTGGGACATCCGTTTAGAAGTTTGTCAGTCTGCTGCGATCGCTCTTGGGCGGCTGAAAACCGATGCTGCGGCGTACAGTTTATTTGAATTATTGCGATCGTCCACAACTCCAGTAGAATTGCAAGTCGAAACTGTGCGCGCCCTAAGCTGGATGGAAACTGCAACCGCTTTAGCATATTTGCAACAAACATTAATTGCCGAATTTGATAACACAAATTTTCTTATTTGTCAAGAAATTGTCACTGTTTTAGGACGATGGTCAAAGCCGGAATTAAAAGCGACAAGTGCTGAAATTATGATCGATTTTCTGGCAAGCAATCATCCCGGAGTCGAGTCGGTAAAAATCAAACAATCCATAGCTTTAGGGTTAGGACAATTAGGAGATATCAGAGCGCTAGATGTCTTGATTAAACTGTTAGCAGACCCAGACAACAGCGTCAGACTGCACAGTTTATCAGCAATCAAACAGCTAGATGGTGGTGAAGGAAGGCAGAAACTAGAAAGTTTAGTTAAGCAAGATAATCTGGAACAGGGATTGAAAGAGGGAATTGCGATCGCATTGCAAGAATGGTAGCAGAATTAATCAAAAATTGGCGATTCTGGACACCCCACCGCGCCCGTCGGAGTGTCAACAGATGAAACTATCTTTTACCGCCTCTCTCTTTTTTAGATCAAATCCGGTAAGCTGTTCTACATTTAAATTGGAAATTCGGGACGCTGCTCAAAGCCCATCCCACAAGAGTTTTATTGATATTACACCATAAACTCAGGAGATCCTACTCTTGGCATTATATCTGGGCGTTTATGCTCGGTACGATCGCCCTTAATTTACACTCAAAAATAGAAAAGATATCGCCCCTGAGTTTTATGAGAAAAACTCGGGGGCGATCGCTATAATTAAAATCTTGATCTCATATTAAGAGATATCTTTGCAAGCTGTTGTTTTTGCCTAAACAGCTTGTGTTAACGGAGAGGGAGGGATTCGAACCCTCGTTAAGTTGCCCTAAACACACTTTCCAGGCGTGCGCCTTCAACCGCTCGGCCACCTCTCCAGGGCTAAATTCGTTTACTTAGCCACAGCTAAACTATACTAGCAGAACAAATCTGATTTGGGAAGGGGGTAACGGCATAAATTTGTTGTTTAATATGGGTAGGGTGTCAAACGGGCGAGCAAAATTCTGCTTTCTGTGTCGCAAACCCATTCATATAGAGGATTTTTCCCCCAAATCCCCAATCTAAAATCTAAAATCTAAAATCTAAAATTCTCATGACTCGTTCTTACACAATTAAAATTCATAACAGACAAACGGGATCGAACCACACAGTCCGAGTACCCGAAGACCGCTACATCCTGCAAAGCGCCGAAAATCAAGGCGTAGAATTGCCATTTTCCTGCCGCAACGGGGCTTGTACAGCCTGTGCGGTGCGCGTCAAGTCAGGAGAACTGCACCAGCCTGAAGCAATGGGACTTTCTGTGGATCTGCAAAAAGAGGGTTATGCGCTGCTGTGCGTCAGCTATCCCCGTTCCAACATGGAAGTAGACACACAAGACGAAGACGAAGTGTACGAACAGCAATTCGGCCGCTTTTTCGCTAAAGGTAAAGTTAGATTCGGTTTGCCGTTGGATGAAGAATGAGGCGATTTTATCAATTATCAACTACCAATTATTAATGCTTTATCGGTTATTCGCGATCGCCCTTTGTCTATTGTTAGCTAGCTGCCAAAAATTAGAAATGCCCCAAGGTACGATCGCCAAAGTAGAAAGGGCTATCAGCGGCCAAACAATCGAAGTTATCAGTACAGCCGACAAAATCGCCTTATTAGAACAAATCAGGCTGATTGGTATTGATGCGCCGGATTTGAAACAGCAACCTTGGGGAGAAGCAGCCAAACAAAGACTAGAACAGCTAATTGGAGGAAAAAAAGTATTATTAGAATCAGACATCGAAGAGAAAGACCAGTTCGATCGCAAATTAGCATACTTGTGGCAAGATAAAATGCTGCTCAACGAACAGCTAGTCAAAGAAGGCTATGCTTTAGCCTCAGTGCGATCATCGGGTAACACCAAATATCAAGAGCGACTGATCAACGCTCAAGAATGGGCGAGACTTATGGGTAAAGGGTTGTGGAATCCAGAACGAGCCCTGCGCCAAACCCCCGCAGAATTTCGCCAGCAAAATCAGAAATAGTCATTAGTCATTAGTCATTAGTCATTAGTCATTAGTCATTAGTCATTAGTCATTAGTCATTAGGATTATTCTTCCCTCTTTCTTAGTGTCCTAGTGCTTACGCACCGCTTCGCGTACTGCGTCTTCGCGTCTTCGCGGTTCCTTCTTCCTTCTTCCTTCTTCCTTCTTCCTTCTTACTTCTTCCTTCTTCCTTCTTCCTTCATAATGACCGATAATCAACTGCAAAACTTCCTTGAAATAGCCACTGAAGCAGCCCTCGCCGCTGGTTCTGTCTTGCAATCTTTCTGTGGCAAATTAGAAAATATTCAAGAAAAAGGCCGATCGGGCGATTTAGTCACAGAAGCCGACAAAGCCTCAGAAGCCGTCATTTTGGAAATTCTCGGGCGCCACGTACCCGATCATGGCATCCTCGCCGAAGAATCGGGCAAATTAGGGAATGCTAGCAGCAAATATCTGTGGGCGATCGACCCTTTGGACGGTACAACCAATTATGCTCACCAATATCCTTTTTACGCTGTGTCGATCGGGCTTTTAATCGACGGTATACCACAAATCGGCGTAATTTACGACCCTTTACATAACGAATTGTTTCGGGCGGGCAAAGGATTGGGGGCAACCTGTAACCGTAAGCCGATCGCAGTTTCCCAAATCTCAGAATTGAGCAAAAGTTTGTTAGTAACCGGCTTTGCGTACGATCGGCGCGAAACAGCAGACAATAACTATGCCGAATTCTGTCACCTCACCCACCTCACCCAAGGCGTGCGACGCAGCGGTTCGGCTGCCCTAGACCTCGCACATACAGCCTGCGGGCGATCGGACGGATACTGGGAACGGGGACTAGCCCCTTGGGACGTAGCAGCCGGTGTACTGATCGTCTCCGAAGCCGGAGGTCAAGTTACAGCTTATGACGGCAGTTCCTTGGCGATCGACTCAGGTCGAGTTTTGGCTACAAACGGTAGAATACACACCGAACTTAGTGGTGCACTGCTGTCAGTTCCGCCCTTATCTTCTTGGAGGTAGCACTTCGACAGCAAGGGTTCCGGGATAGTACGGGGGTCACAACCCCTTGACTCAGGCTACATTAAAGAATAGTCAAAAGCCAGGAAAGCGAGAGTAAAAGTTATGTCTTTTGAAATGACAAAAGGGCTGTTTAAGTACGACTTTACAGATCAGCACGCAATTTTGGGAATTCCCTTAGACGCCGAGTTTAGCGACATCCGCAAGCGCTACATGAAAATTGCCCGCCGCTTGCATTCGGATACTTGCTCTTTTGAAGACCAAGCCGATAAAGAGTGGGCTAACCAATTTTTGTCAAAAGTGGTCAATCCGGCCTACAACAAATTCTCTAAGGAAAGCGATCGCAAAGAATACAACTTGCTATTAGCAGCCATCGGTAAGCGCGTCGCTAAAGAGGTGAAAATGCAATTCGACAGCGCAGCAGCCAGAGAGTTAGCTACAGCTAAAGATTTGGAAGAGGCTTATAAAACAGCAGTTGGAAAGCTCGCTCTCAAGCAGTACGAATCGGTTCAGGAAACCCAAGATGCGATCGATCAGATTAGCGAACTAAACATGGTTTACCTGCTGCGAAAAGAGCGCAGTGGCGGTGTAATTTCAGCCGGTTCAGCCACAAAAACTGCCACCCCAACTACCACAGGAACAGCAACGACTGCTACCCCAGCCACCGCAACTCAACCAGTCGAACCGGCGCAGCCCAAAATCGCACCCAAAAAGTCGCTGGCAGATCAATCTTGCGATCGAGCTCAAGGATTTATGGACAGCAAAAATTACGCCAAAGCAACTTTGGAGTTGAGGGAAGCCCTGAAACGCGAACCGAAACACAGCAGAGCTCACGCTTTGTTAGCAATGTGTTACTTTCAACAAGATCAAGCCACAATGGCAAAACTTGAGGTGCAAAAAGCTTTGGCATCAGATCCCGAAGAACCTACGGCTTTGGAGGTTAAGAAAAAGCTGGAACAAGCTTTGGAAAAGGCTAAAAAAGGTGAGAAGAAACCGGGATTTTTTGCAAGTTTGTTTGGCGGAAAGAAGAAATAAGAAGATCAGACGGCGGTTGAAACCGCGTCTACACAAACGATGTCCGCCTCCGCGGACTGAAGAAAATAACGTAAAACGTTATTTTCACCGCCCGTTCTTCAACCCGCGGAGGCGGGTTTTGTTTGTATAGACGCGGTTTCAACCGCCCGGTCTTCTGTGCCCAATCTAAAGTCTAAAATCTCAAATCTAAAATTGATATGGTTCATCAACCCCCATCGGGTGCAAGAGATTTATTGCCCCTTGATGTTGCTCAAAAAATTTCGATCGAACGGCGCTTGCAGCAGGTGTTTCACCGCTGGGGCTATCACCGGATTATTACTTCTACTCTAGAAAGGCTGGAGACTTTGATGGCTGGAGGCGCGATCGACCGATCGACCTTAATTCAACTCCAAGACGCCGAAGATGGAGAACTCGGCTTGCGGCCAGAATTGACAGCTTCCATCGCCCGCGCGGCTGCGATGCGGATGTCCGGGACACGCTGGCAGCCTCAGCGCCTCTACTACAACGCCAACGTCTTCCGCAAAGGCCCGGATACTGGCTCAGGCGGGCAACAGGAGTTCTATCAAGCTGGGGTAGAACTGCTCGGCGCGGGCGGGAGCGTTGCCGATGCGGAAGTGCTGCTGCTGCTGTCTGAGTGCTTGCAGAGCTTAGAAATTGATGACTGGCATTTGGTTTTGGGAGAAGCGGGCTTGACTGCAACTTTGCTAGAACCGTTTCCGCCCAATGTGCGCCAAAAAGTGCGCGGGGCGATCGCAAATCTCGATCGCATAGCCTTGGAAACTTTGCCGTTGTCGGACGAATTGCGATCGAGAGCTCTGTTGTTGTTTGACTTGCGCGGTCGCCCAGAAGATGTATTGCCGATTGTTGCCAAGCTGGATTTAGATTTGCCACAGCAAGCCGCGTTAAATAATCTCAAATGTGCGATCGAGCTACTGCACAAATGTCAAGCAAAAATTCCCAATCTCAAATCTAAAATTCATCTTGATTTAAGTTTGATTCAAACATTTGACTACTACACTGGAATTGTGTTTGAAGTTGTCAGCAGCAGCAAAACGGGACAGCGAGTTTTGGGACAAGGCGGACGCTACGACCAACTGTTGGGACTGTTCGACCCCCAAGGGCAAAATTCCCCCGGCATCGGGTTTTGTCTGAATATTGAAGATTTGCACCAAGTGTTGCTGACAGAGGGTCAATTGCCCACGGAGACAGCAGCCAGCGAATGTTTAGTTGTCCCTCAAACACCTGAAGCGGCAGCAGCGGCCTTTGATTATGCCCGCAAACTCCGAGAGTCTAGTCCCCTAATGCGGGTGGAAATAGATTTGGAGAGTCGGGAGACGGAGGAGGCTGCTAGGGACTACGCGCGCGATCGTAGAATTGCTCAAATTGCCTGGGTAAATGCCGAAGGTTCCCCAACAATTGAAAAGGTAAATTAGCCTAATGGGTAATTGGTAATTAGTAGTTGGTAATTGGTTAAAAATCACCAGATATGATATTATGTATCCTGCTGATTGAGAGAAGGTTTGGCCAATTGCTAATTGCTAATTCCCGATCTAACTAAAATGTTTTGAGAGAACACTATGGCACACACTATTGTTACGAATATTTGCGAGGGAGTTGCTGATTGTGTAGGCGCTTGTCCGGTTGCTTGCATTCACCCCGGCCCCGGCAAAAATGTCAAGGGTACTGATTGGTTTTGGATTGATTTTGATACCTGTATTGACTGCGGCATTTGTTTGCAGGTGTGTCCTGTCGAAGGTGCGATCGTTCCAGACGAACGTCCAGAATTGCAGCAAACTCCCTCTTAATTGCAACTTGATTGCAATTGAGGGCTAGATAGCTACATTGACTAAAAGGTAAGGTGCGCGACCAGGCGCACCTGACATTCACTTTTTTTACGAACCGCAGAGGGCGCAGAGGACACAGAGAAGAAGGGTGAGAAATATTGGAAAAATATAACGTTGAGATATCTAAGTGCAGGTAATTAATTATGTTACTTTTAGATCCAAAAACTCTCGAACCTGCTACCGAACAGCGCATTATTTTATATGAGGTGAGTTGGCAGCAATACGAGCAACTTTCTGATATGTTTGTCGATGAATTCCCCAGGATGACTTACTTGGAAGGAACGTTAGAAATTATTATGACGACTTCGCCAGAACACGAAAGGCTCAAAAAAATTATTGCCCGGTTGATCGAAACCTATGCGGTTGAAAGGCTAATTAATCTCAACGGTTACGGAAGGGCTACATTTCGCCGCGAAGTTGTGAGACGGGGTGCAGAACCCGATGAGTGTTATTGTTTGGGTTTGCTTGCAGAAGTCCCGGATATTGTGATAGAAATTGCTCTGACTAGCGGCGGTGTTGATAAACTCGATGTGTATCGCGGTTTGCAGGTTCCTGAAGTCTGGTTTTGGGCGAATGACCGATTTTCTCTTTACCGTTTGCGAGAGTCTGGTTATGAGTTAATTTCCAGTAGTGAATTTTTGCCAGAGTTAGACTTTTCCGTGTTGAGTCAATATGTCGGATATGATAATCAGACTCAAGCTGTCATTGCTTATAGAACTGTTTTGCAAACAGCTAGAGAAATCCCAAATCAATTATAAAATCTCCCCTTCTCTTCTCTTCCTTCGCGTCCTTCAAGGTTCGTTTAAAAAAAAGCCCGATCGCACAAATCATAGATAATTGTCGTAATTGTTAAATCGTCGATTGTTAAATAGCCAATGAATGTGCGCAGTGCGCACCCTACAAAATGCAAAATATCGCACTTACCCCCCAACACCTGTTATCCATCCGCACCCACGGCGAAAGCGCTTATCCTGAAGAATGCTGCGGTTTATTGTTAGGTACGATCGCAGACAGTGTTAAAACTTTAGTAGAAGTTGTGCCGACTGACAACGCTTGGACTGCCGAAGCCCAGGATAATTGGCCAGAACAAAAAGACTTGACAGAACAACGCAGATATGCTATTAGACCTGAAGATATGTTGCGGGCGATGAAACACGCGCGCGATCGCAATTTAGACATCATCGGCATATACCATTCTCACCCAGATTGTCCCGCAGTGCCCTCGGAGTGCGATCGGGCTTTGGCATGGGCCGAATACTCTTACATCATAGTGTCCGTGCGACAAGGCAGTTCAGAAGACCTCCGCAGTTGGAGTCTTGACGCAGAGAGGAACTTTCAAGCAGAGGAAATTCTCGCAGCCGAACCGACTCAGATTAAGAAATAGTTACTAAAAATCACAAACACGCAAAAATGCCAAAGATTCAGATAGTATATAATTCAAAATCGGCACTATACAGAATATCATGCTAAATCCTAATCTGGACGAGATCCAGCTCAACAAACAAGAATACGAACGCTACTCTCGCCACCTGATTCTGCCAGAAGTTGGATTGGAAGGGCAGAAGCGTCTCAAAGCTGCCAGTGTGCTCTGCATCGGTACGGGAGGCCTCGGTTCGCCGCTGCTGCTGTATTTAGCAGCCGCTGGTGTTGGCCGCATTGGGATTGTAGACTTTGATGTTGTAGACCATTCTAATTTGCAGCGGCAGGTTATTCATGGCACTTCTTGGGTTGGAAAACCGAAGATTGAGTCGGCGAAAAATCGGATTTTAGAAATTAATCCTTTTTGTCAAGTTGATTTGTATGAGACTCGCGTTAGTTCCGAAAATGCGATCGCCATTGCGACTCCTTACGATATCATCATTGATGGTACGGACAACTTTCCGACTCGCTATTTGATGAACGACGTTTCGGTGCTTTTGAACAAGCCCAACGTCTACGGTTCCATCTTCCGATTTGAAGGACAAGCAACAGTTTTCAACTACGAAGGCGGCCCGAATTACCGCGATTTGTACCCAGAACCCCCGCCTCCTGGGATGGTTCCTTCTTGTGCCGAAGGCGGCGTTTTAGGCGTTTTGTGCGGAGTTATTGGTTCTATCCAAGCAACCGAAGCTATCAAGATTATCTTAGGTCAAGGCACTACTTTGAGCGGCCGGTTGTTGCTGTACAATGCCTTAGATATGACGTTCCGCCAATTGAAACTGCGGCCGAATCCAGTGCGCCCGGTAATTGAAAAGTTAATCGATTACGAACAATTCTGTGGCATTCCTCAAGCTAAAGCGGAGGAAGCGGAACAACAGAAAATTCCTGAGATGACTGTCACGGAACTTAAAGAGTTAATCGACAGCGGCGCGAAGGATTTTGTATTATTGGATGTTCGCAATCCTAACGAGTATCAAATTGCTCAAATTCCTGGGTCGGTTTTGGTTCCTTTACCGGATATCGAACACGGCGCAGGTATTGCTAAGGTCAAGGAATTGTTGAACGGACATCGCTTGATTGCACATTGCAAAATGGGCGGCCGTTCTGCGAAGGCCTTGGGCATTTTGAAAGAAGCTGGAATTGAGGGGATTAATGTTAAGGGCGGGATTAATGCTTGGAGTCAAGAAGTAGATTCGTCAGTTCCTCAATATTAAGATGCCCCGGCGAATGGAATTCGCGGCGACACAGACAAAACCCGCCTCCGCGGGTTGAAGATGTCCCGGCGAATGGAATTCGCGGCGACACAGACAAAGCCCGCCTCCGCGGGTTGAAGATGTCCCGGCGAATGGAATTCGCGGCGACACAGACAAAACCCGCCTCCGCGGGTTGAAGATGTCCCGGCGAATGGAATTCGCGGCTACACAGGCAAAACC
>JAJAYT010000074.1 GCA_026786085.1 Microcoleus sp. CAN_BIN18
AGTCGATCGCCTGGGAGAGCATTTACTGCAAACTACTCACGGATCTCGCACTTTTGCAGATTTTTTCCGATTTAATCAGCGGGTGGCGATGAATGTGACAAATTTGGTGGTTAAATGCTACAATCATCAAGCTGTTGAATTTCCGGCTGATGTCTGTAACTTTGTTACTCCAGAAGCAGCTTTAATGCTAAAATTATATCAATCAAACATTCCCATATAAAAAACATGACTTTCGAGGCAGTTTTCAGTCTTGTTAAGCAGTTGTCTCTCTCCGAAAAGTTACGGTTGATTAAGTGGATGGTTCCTGAGATAGAACGAGAATTAGTTGTCGTTCGCCCTACTCCCCGCAAATCATTGTGGGGTTTATGTGCTGACTTGGGAATGGCACCGTCTGTGGCTGACATAGATGAAGTTCGCAGAGATGAATGGGCGAATTTCCCAAGGGAGGATTTCTAATGCTGCGTGCTGTAGCTGATACTCATGCAGTTATCTGGTATATCTTTGCCGATCCGCGACTTTCTGCGACTGCTAGAACAACAATAGAACAGATAGCTATGGATGGAAATCAGATAGGATTTTCATCAATTATGCTAGCAGAAATTGTCTATCTGAGTGAGAGAGGGCGGATTAATGCAGATACTCTCGATCGCCTATTAGCAGCAGTTGATAGCGAAGATGCCTTACTTGTTGAGATTCCTTTTGAACGCAATATCGCTCTGACTTTAAGGCAAGTTGACCGATCGCAAATTCCCGACTTACCCGATCGCATAATCGCTGCTTCTGCTTTGTATCTTAACGTGCCGGTGATTAGTCGCGATCGCCGGATTCAATTATCCAGTGTAGAGACAATTTGGTAAGATTAATTTTTTAATCAAAATAGGGCGATCGCACTTTCGATGAAAATAAGTGCATTACCGAAGCTGATTAAGACGATGAAAGTGCAAGTTTTGTCTGTTCAACGTGCGATCGCCCTTAACTCCCACGAGGTTGTGCTGTCAGTCGGTGGAGATAGACACAAATTTATGTTTACCACAGAAGTCGATCGCCTGGGAGAGCATTTACTGCAAACTACTCACGGATCTCGCACTTTTGCAGATTTTTTCCGATTTAATCAGCGGGTGGCGATGAATGTGACCAATCTGGTGGTTAAATGCTACAATCATCAAGCTGTTGAATTTCCGGCTGATGTCGGCATTTTTGTCACTCCAGAAACAGCTTTATCAAAGCAAAAACCGTTTGAAAGTGGCACTTTTGTAGCAACCGACTCGCAGCCATCAGAAGCAGTTAATCTAGAAACTCGTCAAAGGGCGATCGCAATTGTTGAGAAATTACCAGAAACTATGCTGGATGAAGCCGTTAAGTTTCTGGAATCTTTGTCTGTTAAGGCTAATTTGGTAGAGTAGCGATATTTTTTTGCAGTACGGGCGATTCCCTACGGGATAGCTTCGCTCGCGCGTACTTTCGATGAAAATCAGTACGTTAGCGAATCTTCCTGATAACCATCGATCGCTAAGATCGCGTAAAATTGGATACAACAAGCTTTTAAATGCGATCGCTTATGTCCAGATTTCTGCAAAATTTGCTGCTACCGTTGCTATCGACACTCAGTAGTGGTTTGTTGGGTTGGCTGATCAACCAACTACCGGGTAAACAAGACTTAAAAATATCAGACCCCCTGATACTCGGACTGACAGTAGTGTGTCTAGCGGCACTTTTCATCCTCAGTGCTATATCCAGTCAGTCTCCGCCGAGTTCAACACCTGGGAATCAAAATTGGCTTGTTGGTTTTTTACCGCTACTGGGAGGTGGCATCCTGTTCGGACTCTTGAAGGGGAACTACATAGCTGTTGAATTCAGCCCAGTAGTTTTTTATACATCTCTCGTGATGTTTGGTTTGGGGACTGTGCTGCCACCCGTACTGATTTTACCGAGACAATGGCAGAACAGGTTGGTATGGTTTCCGCCAGGTTTCGGACTGGCGGTAATGTTGTATTTCATACTGAGGGGCGAATGGACAGCAGCATTTTTGGCTTTGGTTGTGACTGTAATTGTGATGTTGTTTATCCATCTCATCAAGTTTCTCATCCCAGTTATTAACCAACTTGCACCGAAGTTTAGGGCAAAGAGACAGGAACTTGCAGATAGTTTTGCAGACTCGATTTGGAACTATATCGAAAATTTCACCTCACCTTTTCAGCAGGAATATTACAAGGGTTTGACTTATATCTGTCGGGACTATCAAACACAGGGATTGGATAGAGACAGAACCCTGAAGTTGCAAAAGGTATTTGTGCCACTCAAAATTGCTGCAAGAGAGGCAGCGAATATAAGTCACAAAATGATTCAGCCGCTAAAGGATGAAGGAAATAACTCAAATGAAACACAAATTTGGGATTTTTTAGCAGCGATAGATAAGAAGGAGTCGGCAGTTTGGCGCATGGCAGTGTTGGGCGCACCCGGTTCCGGGAAAACTACCCTTTTGAGATATTTAACCCAGACTTATGCCACAAAGCAACAGCGGAAAGTGCATCGGAAAGCGCCGAAACTGATTCCGATATTGTTGTATCTCGGAGATCGAGATGTGCGTCAGAAAATAGTGAATAATCATCAACTGCCTCTGGCAGAGTTAATTACTCAGCAGGTACAGCAGCAGCAGCAAAAATATCACCTGGAGAATCCACCGCCTAATTGGTTTGCCGAAAAATTACTTAAAAACCAATGTTTGGTAATGTTAGATGGATTGGATGAAGTGGCAGATGAAACCCAGCGCCAGCAAGTAAGTCGTTGGGTAGACGAACAGATGGGGGCATACCCGGACACAGCTTTTATTTTAACTTCTCGACCTTTTGGTTATAAAAGTGCGCGGTTGCAACAAGATGTGACTGTCTTAGAAGTGCAACCATTTAGCTTGAAACAGATGCAGCAGTTTATTGCTAGCTGGTATTTGGAAACAGAGATAATGAGTCGTGCCGGACAAGATGATAAGGGAGTGCGGGCAGAGGCAAA
>JAJAYT010000075.1 GCA_026786085.1 Microcoleus sp. CAN_BIN18
ATGACTAATGACTAATGACTAATGACTAATGACTAATGACTAATGACTAATGACTACTTTGCCCGGCCAGCCGTAGCATCCACGAGATCCAACTGCGAAAGGCGGAACGTGATCAGCTTGTCCCAATTGCCACCTTCAAACAGTACCGCGACTTTCCCGTCGGTAACTCGCTGCACAAGTCCTTGAAAGCCGTAGTAAATCTCGCCCTGATCTTTAACTCGAACTGCGGAACCAGGAAAAATCATAATTTTTTGAATGTTGTGTTTGCTGTTGATAGTTTAACGTTTCTTGGCGATCGAGACTTGATGCTAGAACAGGCAAGATGCCTGTTCCACACACACTCACAGGCAAGATGCCTGTTCCACACACACTCACAGGCAAGATGCCTGTTCCACACACACACTCACAGGCAAGATGCCTGTTCCACACACTCACTCACAGGTTTCTTGTGGGGTGTCCCGCCCATCAAAAGCTGATTAACAATGCAAGATGTAATTTAGGCTAAGGCTGCTACGGAAACCTTACCAGCAATCCTACCCGCGATCGCCCGCAACTCCCTCGCCGAAGCAGAACCCGGTTGTCCCACAACTATCGGCACACCCGAATCGCCACCTTCCCGCAACGGAATTTCCAGCGGAATGCGGCCTAACAGCGGCACTCCCAACTCAGCAGCCGTCCTTTCCCCGCCACCGGAACCGAAAATATCATATTGCTTGTCAGGCATATCCGGCGGCACAAAATAGCTCATGTTTTCCACAATTCCCAACACCGAGACTCCCAACTGCTGGAACATCTTCAACCCCTTGCGGGAATCCAACAAAGCCACCGTCTGCGGAGTCGTCACAATTACCACACCAGCCATCGGCACCGCTTGCGCCATCGTCAACTGCGCGTCTCCAGTACCCGGAGGCATATCGACAATCAGATAATCTAAATCGCCCCAATTCACCTGATAGAGGAATTGCCGGATGATTCCGTTCAACATCGGGCCGCGCCAAATCACAGGTTGGTCTTTCTCAATTAAAAACGCCATCGACACCAATTTGACACCGTAGTTAAAGGCGGGTTCGAGGCTTTCCCCACTTTTTCCGTCCCTAACCATCACTTTCGCGTCACCCAAACCCAACATATTCGGGTCATTGGGCCCATATATATCCGCATCCAGCAAACCGACTTTAGCGCCGGTTTGCGCCAGCGCTACAGCCACGTTTACCGCTACTGTGCTTTTGCCGACGCCGCCTTTGCCGCTGGAAATTGCGATAATATTTTTAACGCCTTCAATGCCTTGCCGATCGACCATTCCCTTCTGCTGCGGCGTCTCGGCTGTCACATCCACAGCCACTTTTTCGACTCCTGGTAACTGTTTGACCGCTTTTTTGCAATCATCGACAATAAATTCTCGCAGCGGGCAAGCAGGCGTTGTCAGCACTAAAGTAAAACTGACGACACCGCCGTCAATTTTGATGTTACGAATCATGTTCAATTCCACCAAACTTTTTTGCAGTTCGGGGTCTTGCACCGGTCGCAGGATTTCTAAGACTGAACTAACATCGAGTGTATTGGGCATTGTGTTCTCCACCATAGCTCTGCAATTTGGTCAGCGAATTTTCGATCGCAGGTTTAAGTATATTTTTGTTGCTATTTTTAAATGTATCTTCATTGCGATCATTTGGAGACCTGCGGTGGCATAATTACAGGACTACTGGATTTGGAAATCATCGCCCATCTAAAACTCAAATCTGACAACAGAAATTTTATGACAGTTTCTACCACACTTAAAACCGCAACTTCCCCGTTTTTGCCACCCGCTGACTCTAGAGCTAGAGTCAGCCAATTTATGAAAACCCTACAAGACGAAATTTGTCAAGCCCTCGAACAGCTCGATGGCGGCGGCAAATTTAAAGAGGACTCTTGGGAACGCTCCGAAGGGGGCGGCGGACGTTCTCGCGTCATGCGCGAAGGCAATGTGTTTGAAGGCGGCGGAGTCAATTTTTCCCAAGTGTGGGGCGAAAGTTTGCCGGCTTTGATTCTGGCCAAGCACCCCGAAGCTGCCGGTCACGATTTCTATGCCACTGGCACTTCGATGGTGCTGCATCCCCGCAGTCCCTATTTGCCTACGGTTCACCTAAATTACCGCTATTTTGAGGCGGGCCCGATTTGGTGGTTTGGCGGCGGTGTCGATTTGACTCCTTATTACCCGTTTGCTGAAGATGCAGCTCATTTTCACAAAACTTTGAAAGCAGCTTGCGATCGCCACCACTCCGGGTATTATCCGACATTTAAACTCTGGTGCGACGAATACTTCTACCTCCCGCACCGCCAAGAAACTCGCGGCGTGGGCGGGCTGTTTTTTGACTACCAGAGCGCTCAAGGCCCGCTTTACCGCGACCAGAATGTCAAAGGCAAGGCCGCTGAGTGCAGCAACAACATCGGCGTGCCCCAAGCCAGGAGTTGGGAGTCGCTGTTCGCCTTCGTACAGGACTGCGGCCGAGCATTTTTGCCGGCTTACACCCCAATTGTTGACAAGCGTCGATCGCAAGAATACGGCTCACGCGAGCGCGATTTCCAACTTTACCGCCGCGGCCGCTACGTTGAATTTAACTTAGTGTACGATCGGGGCACAACCTTCGGCCTCCAGACCAACGGACGCACCGAATCGATTCTGATGTCCCTGCCACCTCTGGTACGCTGGGAATATTGCTTCGAGCCAGAACCCAACTCTCCAGAAGCCGAACTCTACTCAAAGTTCTTAAAACCGCAAGATTGGGCGAATTGGATGCCTCAGCAGTCACCGACCTGAGTTAAACTGACTGAGAAAGTAACCACAGCGATAAATAGTCATAAATTTGAGGGAAGGGTCAGTGATTCATATTGATCAAAAAACCCACACGCTTCAAGACGGTACAACAGTTATCGTCTTAGCACCGACAGGACGGTTGGACATCACGACAGCTTGGCAATTCCGCCTCAAGTTGCAAGAGTGTATTTCCAAACTCAGCCGTCATGTCGTCGTGAATCTTGGTCAGGTAAACTTTATCGATAGTTCTGGCCTGACCTCGTTAGTCGCAGGTATGCGCGATGCGGATAAAGTTAAGGGAAGTTTCCGAATTTGCAATGTTCATCCCGAAGCCAAACTGGTGTTTGAAGTCACCATGATGGATTCTGTGTTTGAAATCTTTGAAACGGAAGAAGAAGCTCTAGAGGGGGTTCCACGCGCAAGTTGAGCACTCCTGCTTTTATCAATTTTGGTGTAATAGCTATGTAAGCTTGAGACTCCGAAGTGCGCAGGAACCCAGAACAGGAAGCAGGTAAGAATTTACCTGCTTCCTCTTTTTATGGGAAAATTTGAGAGGTTGCTTACTCAATACTTCGGACAGTTTTAGGCATAATTGAATATCTGAAACCCATACTGGCTAAAGTGTGGACTATTTTTTCAAAGTTTAAGTTTAGCCTTAAGGCAAGAAAAAAACATTAAAAATGCGAAGGCTTGCGCTGTAAAGCTTACAGAGGCTTTAAAAAACTGTCCGAAGTATTGTTACTACCAAGCTGTATGGAGGATACTCAAGATGCCGTTTCCCTACCGCGATCAATTGTAGGGAAACGGCATCTTGAGTATCCTCCGCTTAGATCATTCCGATGAAGAGCGGATTTAATATTATACCGAAATCTGACTGATTCAATTCATTTTATATGGTATGAAAACATCTACAAAATGTAATTGATTGTTGCCAATGTCAGAAAAAGTTCTACTGTTAATCACCGTTCCATTAAACTTACCTAAAGCTACCCAAATCTAGACTTAGCTGGACATAGGTAGCCGGGAGTGTTAACTTCCTGTTTCATGGTAGCGACAACAGTGCCTGTTATCGGGCTTGTCTACTCCACAGGCTGACTGGAGTGGAACTCACCGCCAATTCCGAACGTTCTGGGATAAATATTCTTTCAAACCAACGTTCTATGTTTTTGGCTGCATTCAGATCGCGGTCTTGAACGCTTCCACAATCAGGGCATTCAAAGACTCGAATCTTCAACGGCATTTTATGTCGATGATTGCAACAAGTTGAGCAGATTTGACTGCTAGGGAAAAATCGATCTACAAGTGTTAATCTTGAGCTAAACTTTTGGGTCTTGTATTCAAGTTGACGCTTGAATTCATACATTCCGCAGTCGGCAATCGCACCTGCTAGCTTGTGGTTTTTGAGAAATGCCTTAACATTCAAGTCCTCAATCTTGATCTCGCTGTGGTTTTTAGCAAGGTAAGTTGTTAGCTGGTGAATGGCATCTTTTCGGATATTCGCTACTTTAGCATGGAGTTTACTCAGCTTCTTAATCGCTTTGATACGATTCTTGGAGCCTTTGACCTTCCGGCTTACGTTCCGCTGTTTTCGACGCAAGCTTTTTACTCATCCGTCGGTAAGCTTTGGGATTGGCAAAGACTTTTCCGTCGGAGCATACAGCTAATTCCTTGATACCAATGTCAACTCCAACAACCGGGCGACTTGTCGCAACTTCTGGTAATTCAACTTCGTATTTGACAGCAATAAACCACCTATCAGCGGTGCGACTAATTACGCAATTGTGAACTGCTGTCAGCGGCAATGGTTCGGCAAGTTTTACCCATCCGATAGATGGCAATTTGACTCGCTTGCCATCGTTATTAATTCCTGGTTTGGCTTTGGTTCCTGATTCTAGATAAAAGGAATCTCTTTGTCCCTTTTTCTTGAATTTTGGTTGCTTAGATATTTTCTTGAAACACCTGTCCCAAGCTTGACGCAAGTCTGCCAATGCTTTTTGTGGGACGTTTTTATTGGTTTCGTAGTACCAGTTATTAACTGACTTCACTTCGGCGACTAACCGCTTGTGTAAGTCAATCGCTGATGGTATTTTGAGTGTTTTGTCTGATTCGCGTTTTGCAAGCAAATCTTGAATCAGAGCGTTCCCCCAGTTATAACTATGTCTAGCAACGCCTGACGCTTTCCTAAAAGCTGTAATTTGCTTGTTGTTCGGGATTAATGCCGTTCGGAAACTTAAAAGCATTGATTCGACCTGTCAATGTATGGTAGAAGTAGATTAACTTACATATACAGGTATTGTCAATGCCTTTTCAGAAAAGCAATACATACGGTGCAACAAAGCGGTTGGCGCGACCGACAGACAAGGCGGTTATTGCGTTCAAGGGGTATGAGGGGCAGAAGGAGAAACTTAAGGGTATTCCTGATTGGCAAGAAAAGCTGAGACTGTTTGTTGACCAATTAATTGAGGAAGATGGACAAACTGGGTAGTCTTGAGTAGATATGGGCAACAATTAACCTTCTGTTCACAACCCCAATATCTCAGAAGCAAAATCCTGACGCTTGACATATCTAAAAGGGCCCATTAAAGCTCCCCAGATAGCCTTGCCGGTTGTGGGGCTTATTCCTTTGTCGTAGCTGAGAAATTCCTCGGCGGCGGCTTCAAATCCCAAGTCTACTTGGAAATTCTGCCCGCCGTATGTAAAACCGCAACGAGTTCCCTCCGGCAAAGATGCCCGAAATCGATAGCGGTTTGAGGCTAAATTTTGGACTGCAACGGAGAGGGTGCAGCCGGGGAGGAGTTCTATTTGGTCGCGAGTAAGTTTGAAAAGCAAATCGCGATCGCGACCTGATCCTTTGACGGCTTCAATATCCTTAAACATATAATACTGAGCTTCTATAAGTCCAGGTAAGGTCTTAACGTGCCTCAGTTGCACGATGCGCGGGCGGTATGGTTTGTCCAATTCCAGAATATTTGCTTGTTCGGCAAACAAGGCAATGCTGGGTTCGTCAAAGAGAGGAACGGGCAGGGGTCTTTGCCAGAAACGAAGGTGGACGTACCAAGCCGGGTCTGCTAATGCTTGTTCTCGATTATCAAAATCACCGGCCATATACTGGGCTAACGCTATTAATTCAGGAGAAAGTGTCATGTTGGTTTGATATTTTGAGGATTTGGGATTGACAGTAAAAACTTATTGTGATATTGGATAACACTGACTGGATAAGTCAGAAGATTAGATTTCTGTGCGATCCCAGAAGAGCTATGATTGTAAAGATACTGGGGTTTTGCCCCCGTATTGCGACAAATTAATTGTTGCTGCCGATCGCGAGTAAAATATTATTGGTAGAATTTTGACTCGCCCTCCGTCGGCACCGCTTAACAAAACTGGCAATTTTTGTCAGCCCGATCGCACATCGACTCCCCCGACTTTACTCACGCCGCCCGCTGCGGCAAAATTATTTATCTATAAGACTCAGGTGAACAATAACCGTACTGTTTCAGATACTAAGCGAAGTTTCTATACGATTCACACTCGACCGATCAACTCAATTTACCGTCGAGTGGTAGAAGAGTTGATGGTAGAAATGCACTTGCTTTCGGCGAATGCCGATTTTCAATACGACCCGATTTATGCTTTGGGCGTGGTGACAGCTTTCGATCGATTCATGCTCGGATACGTCCCAGAAGCAGACAGACTTTCGATTTTTAACGGTTTGTGCAAATCCCTAGAGGACGATCCCGATCGCTACAAGCTTGATGCTCACCGATTGGAAAGTTTGGCTGAGCGACTTTCTGGGCAAGAGTTGCTCTCCTGGCTCGATCGCTCTACTAGCTTTGAAGATACAGCAGATTTGCAAGCATCTTTAGGGGCGATCGCCAGCAACTCTCAATTTAAGTACAGCCGCTTGTTTGCGATCGGTTTGTTCTCGCTGCTAGAAAAAGCTGACGCCGACATGGTAAAAGACCAAGAAACGCGAAACGACGCGATCGCCAAAGTCAGCGCGGCCTTGCACTTACCTGAAGACAAAGTTAGCAAAGATTTAGATTTGTACCGCAGCAATTTGGAAAAAATGGCTCAAGCGCGAATAGTGCTTCAAGATGTCATCCAAGCGGAACGGAAAAAACGCGAAAAGCGAGATACAAAAGTTGCAGCTAGCCCCTCGGCAGACTCTTCTGAAAGCAATAATTAATCCTTTGAAGGGAGAAGGGAGAAGGATTTTTGTGTTTGAGGTAATATTAATTCTGGTTGCACTGCAATGAATTGTCGGGACACGGCAATGCTCATTAGTGTCAACTTAAGCCTATAACCGTTGATATATCTCGCTTCTATCCGAGGCCAGATCCCCCTAAATCCCCCGAAAGCAAGGGGGACTTTGAAAAGATTCTTGTCCCCCCCGAAAGCAAGGGGGGTTAGGGGGGATCTGGCCTGGGC
>JAJAYT010000076.1 GCA_026786085.1 Microcoleus sp. CAN_BIN18
ATCAGCAGTTGATAGGATTCGTGTATCTATTTTTAGAATCCTCTTAATAAGCATTCAACACTTCTGAGCCAGATAGTCGGCAATCAATTGCTGAACTGTGTTTTTTTCAAAAAAATAATCGCCATGCTCAAAAGTAATAGCGGCCACAAAAGCAAGTAAATGTTGCTTGCGGGAAAAATTTAAATTGCGATAAACTTCGTCTCGTTGAATGCCTCTAGTTTCATCCCATTTTCTGAGCATAATTTCCAGTCCTTCCTCATACAATTTGGATCGGTTGGATGGAAAATCTGCTTTTGCTTGGAATACTAAACAAGTCAGATTCAACAAGATAGGCGTTACTGCCAGTTCTCGGATTTGCTGATTTTTATTCATTTTTAGCTTCTCTACAAATTGAGATGCTAGAGTTTGTCCTGCCTCCATATTCTGGGAAAATGCCACAAACCAATTGCGAGCAAAGGCCGCGATTTGCTTATTATTAAAATCGGCTACCTCAACACTGGTAAAGGCTTCGTCGTGAAATCTGTACTTAGACGCAGCAATTCTACAGGTGATGATAAACTGATTGTTGTAATACTTTCTGACAAACTGACGAATCTGTTTGACGACTGCATCGCTATATGATTCTGGCACTTCATCTAAGCCGTCTAATAAAATCAAACCTCTGCCTTGACTGAGTGCGAATTCAGTTTTCGATCGCGCTTCAACTCCGCAACTGGCAAATTCGTCGCTGATATATTCTAATAAGTCAAAATTAGCGATTTCAGCAAAGGTTTTTAGAGGAATAAAAATCGGTATTTTGTTTGCTTCAAATTTTGCCCGATCGCACTGAATGGCAATGTGTTTCAAAAAGGTAGTTTTACCGGAGCCCGGTTGGCCGAGTACCATCAGTTTAGAGTGAGATTTCACCGCATCCAATCCAGGGACTCGTTTCTGGCAGACTTTACCTAATCCCAAGCGGTTAAAGTTATCCGCATCTGGGTTGAAGTCTCTCACTAAATCGCGAATTTCTCCCGGCTGCCAACTGGTAATTTCCTCCAAAATGTTGACTTCAACGTAGAGGTTGCTGACATCAACGGGCTGTGCAATATCCAACAGTTGCATTTTGCTGTAAAGCTGTTGGATTTTGCTGTGGCATTGTTGCCGGATCTCTTGCACTAGGGAATCAATAGACTGTTGGCAAAAATCTCTAACCCCCCCAACCCCCCCTTGGTAAGGGGAGGCTAAAGGAGGGCGATCGACAATTTCTTCCCAATTCAACTGCAAAACCGTGCAGAAAGCCCTAAAAGCATGGGCTTTAATTGGTTCTCTTCCTGCTAAAAAACGCCTCCAAGTTGGCAGCGAGAGGCCATCAGCATAGGGCCCGGCCTCTGTCCAAGGGCGATCGGGCTCTAATATTTTACTAGCTTCTACTAGCCATCTGGGGTCTTCTATAGTCGATCCCTTTTCTCTTCTAGCTTGCTTAATTTTTACTAATCCCTCCTCAGAGGCTTTGAGGGTCGTCATTATATAATTTACTTCTCTAATTGTCAATGTCTGTTTTCGATCAGTTTAGCGATCGCAAACTGAGATTGTCAATACCCCAGCAACCAAGAGAAAATGATCGTGACAACAACTGCACGGCAGACGAGAAAAGTCAGGCATAAATCAATACGGTTTACTTAAGGCTTTTTGACTAATTTCTTAAGTCAACCATATTGCGGTAGGGGCGGCTTGGGCTCAGAATTTATGAAATAATCGACTGTATCAAGGCAAAACCCGCCCTCTTAAGTAAACCGTATTGAGGCATAAATCATGCGAACTTAATCGTTCAGAATACCACTCTCTTTTTTTTGTAAGAAAATACATATTAACTGATGACAAAGGATAGCCCAATGAAAAATAACATCGATGAAATTCCGTCCGGTGGAATAGGTATAAAAATCATTGGTAAAATTGCCGATGAGCTAAATTATACCCCCACTTCTGACAGTCGCAACTGTCTGTTAATTGTCAAATATTATCAACCATCCCAACCAAGCCGTCAAGCGGGTTATTTTAAGCGAGCAAGCGATTTTTTTAATAGCTTTTACTGGCTTCAAAAGCAACGAACTCCCCAATCAAAACCAAGTTTTAACCAGCCACTGCACAAAATTAGCCTAAAATTAAATTCGGATATCAAGGGTGTTAGTCAAGTTTTAGGGTGGTTTGAATCATGTTTTTTAGAGTATCTACCCATTCCCGAAGCAGTTTTGCAGCAATTTAAACTTGCGGCCGTCGAAGGGTTTACGAATGCTGTTCGCCACGCGCATAAAAATCTGCCCCCCGAAACTCCTATCGAGCTTGAAATAACAGTGTTTAGCTCGCGGCTAGAACTCAAAATTTGGGACTGGGGAAAGCCTTTTGACCTCACAGCGAAGTTAAAAGAAGAATTGCCAGAAACAAGTCTGTTTAGTAGGAACGAACTGGGATTTATGCTTGACTAAACATGATTGACGCACGGGTAGCCAGAAACCGGGTTTTTTTACAAAAATCTTTCGCTGCAACCTACCGATTAGGTGAAAAACCCGGTTTCTTTGGTCTATGTGTAAGTCCTGCACTTGACAAGAGGAAAATATCTTTTTGTGATGACTATTAATACTGCTCCCAAGATTCTCGTTGTGGATGATGACTCACCCATTCGCAATCTAGTTCATCGTTTTTTAAATCAGAAATATCAAGTAAATTCGGCAGCAGATGGCGAGACTGCTTTAGCATTGTTTGAGGAATTCAAGCCAATGCTAGTAGTTCTCGATTGGAATTTGCCGGATACTACAGGCTATCATCTTTGCCAGGAAATGCAGCGCCGTACTAATGTTTTTGTGATTATGCTAAGCAGCCGCACAGACGAAGCTGATAAAATTAAAGTCCTGTCTGCCGGTGCTAATGATTATATCTGCAAACCATTTGGTCTGGCTGAGTTAGCAATGCGGATCGAAGTTGTGTTGAGACGGATGAGGTGTGTTACTCCATCTCGTATGGTATTCGATCGATTCGCGATCGATTCAGTGCGTCGAGAAGCAACACTAAACGACAAAATTATTAAGTTAACAGCCTGGGAATTTAAGATATTGCATTTTTTGGCAAGTCATCCCGGTCAATCTTGGAGTCGCCAACAGCTAATCGAAAAAATCTGGGGTTGGAACTGCAACAGCACAGAAGAAGAGAAAGTTGTTAGCGTACATATCGGTCAGATTCGGAAGAAAATGATTCACATTGATGCTACAGGATCGCAGTTTATTAAAACTATTCGGGGTTTCGGTTACAGGTTCGATCCGCCCTCGCGCACGGCAATGGCAATTTACTAAGCTCATCGGCATTAACAACTTATTTCGCGAAAAACCTATTTTCCCACGTCCCATCGGGCAGCCAGATGCCTCCTAGAGCATGAACGCGATCGGGTAACATAAAGTATGCCCAAGCCGTGCCTAAAGGTTTGAAGTGTCGATCGCAAATTTCCACTTCTTCCCGCTGATATTCGTTTTCCGTCGGTTCTCGCAGCGGATTGTAGTCTTCTAGTCGGTCTAAATCGTCCAAAATAGCCGATCGCTCGAAACAAAGGAGAAAACCGCAGACGATGCCTTCTCCGGCCACCATCGCAGGATAGCCGATCGGCAGTGCAAAAAGTTGACCGCGGGCGATCGCGGGACAAGCATCCACAACCTTTCCCTCGCAGTAGCGGAGGTAGTTGCACTCCCCCGGTTTGAGAGTGCCGTAGACAAAGACTTTCATCGGGCTCCGACCTAACCGCTAGTTTTTGCTAACATATATGGCTAAGCTAATAGTTTAAGTCTCGCGGGCGATCGCGACTGCAATCTTGATAAATTTCGTTGTTTACCCTTTCTTATAATTCATGACTCTAACAGTTAGTTTTATTGCTTTTGGACTTCAGCCCTTGTACGTGAGCTCTTTTTTGCCAGACCTGCCCCTCGACAGCTTGTTTTCGACTCAAGGGATTATGGTGATGCTGCTGGCCGCCTATGCGGGGGCGATGTGGATGTTTCTCACCAGTGCTCCCAAAGTACACACCGTGATGGTATCGGATCTCGCGCAAGCCAGGGAGTTCTATGAAGGTATGCTCAGCCTCCCCGTCGCAGAAGTGCCGCTGCACTACTATTACAATTACGAGCAAACCTTGGGGACAACGGGTATCGACCCCCTGTATTTGTCGCCGAATGTCGGGAGAGGAACGAGCTCTCAAACGATGGCAAATCCAGAGGGTTTGTGGTATCAGTTGATGAAAAATACGCAACTGCACATTATTAGCGGGGCTGGTGTAGGCGAAAAAAATCGCGAACGTCACGTTTGTTTCGATCGCGATTGTTTGGATCAGCTATTGATGAGGGTGCAAACTCGCGGCATTAGTTATAAAATTCGCCGGGAAAAGCCGCTGAATTTTTTGGTCAAAGATTATGACGGCCGCGTAATTGAAATGGCCGAAGTTAGTAATTAGTTAGAAAGGTTTGTAGTGAGGACTTTAGTCCTCTGATTTTGATGCGGACGGTCGTCCTCACTACGAACCTGGGAAAGTCAATTAATTTTGGCTTCAACGCTGGATTTCTCCGAGGTCGCCGCTGCTTTAATCTCTGAAATCGCCTTGCGGCTGAAGATTTGGAAATACAGAGAAACAAAAAATTCTTTAACTGGGAAAATGATAAAAGTTAAAGGATTAATTGTGACGATGATATTGCGGACATCGGCTTTAGCTTGTTTGACAATTTGCTGCGCTACCCAGTCAGGAGACATAATGCCGATCGGGTTTAGATTGCTTTTAAACGGCCCTAAAATCAGTTTGCGAACGATGCAGGGTGCATCCAGTCGCCGCAGGGTGACTAAATCTCCCAAGGCGCGTTTGCTGAGTTCGTACAGGGGACTGACAGCGGGAATCACTTCTGCTTCGGAAGTGTTGATCCAGACTTCTTTGCAAGCGATGTTTTCGTTAGTTCGGACTGTTAAGAAAAAGAGTTCCATCAGTCGCCACGCGGAAAAAGTGTTAATTTCGTATGAATTTGCGATCGCCTCTCCGGTTCTTTCTCCCTGTACGTTAATCCCGTGATTGATGACGAGAATATCGATTTTTTCTAAAAATAGGGCTAAATCAGCCTCTTCGCCAGCGTGCCAAGTTACGGTTTTTACTGGCAAATTTTCGCCGCCTACATTCAAAGTAATTTCCTCATTTCCAGAGGATAGGGCGATAACTTTTGCACCAGCTTTGTGCAGGTGTTTGAGAAGCAAACGCCCTAAAGTTCCCGATGCACCCGTGACGGCTACAGTTTTGCCTTTGAGAGAAAGTGCTGTTCCCATAAGTTTATCTATTAAGGTGAAAGTACCGCAATAGTAAGCATTTTGATTGTCGAAATGATGCTTCCAATGATAAGGTTTATTCACGAACCAGTTACCGGGGATAGTCTGGAAGTCTCCCGGTTGGTGGGTGATGTCGGTTAATTCGTCCGCACCTTTAATGCCGATCGCCCGGGCGATCGCGCTCAACAAAAAGCCTAAAGTATAAATACAACCGGCTGCTGCGCCCCAGTGATATGCCGGCAGCACAAAATAAGCTAAAACCCACAGCAACAAGCCCAAAACCATCATCGCCGCGGCTTCGGGCACGTCGTGACGCCAGTGTGCTTGCTTGTAAATTTCCTCACTTACAGCCGTCAAGTTCGGGCGGAAAACGCGGTGATGCCAATTGTGCAGCTTTTGCAAAGGCGGCACATAATGAGACGCGACGTGATAAAAGTCTCGGATGATTTCTGCCCAAAACACAGAAGCTATTGCTACAGCGCCGACTATCCAGTAATTTACCATGCTCGCAGAAGTTAGAAATTTAAGATATTATATCATATAATGTCATAAAAAAGGTTTGTAGTGAGGACTTTAGTCCTCTGATTTATGCGGACTAAAGTCC
>JAJAYT010000077.1 GCA_026786085.1 Microcoleus sp. CAN_BIN18
ATCTTATATAGGGCTTACGCATAGGGGCCCAGAAACCGGGTTTTTTACGAGAATATTTCGTTGCAGGCCGCAGATTTGGTAAAAAACCCGGTTTCTTAGAATCTCAGTCAACTTAAAATAATTAAATAAAGAAACCGGGTTTTCGCATGATGGTTTTTGACTCAAACACGGAGGAGATTATCCAATGGCAACCGCAAATCAACCCGTAGACAAATGGCGTGAAACGTTGGAGCAAATTCTCCAATATTATGCGGATATTCCTTACACTTATGGGGATGTGATTACCTATTTGGTTGTCAGCCGCGAGCGCAATCATTTTATGCTGATACATGAAGGTTGGGAAAATCATCTGCGAGTTCATGGTACTGTGGTTCACGCCGAAATCCGCAATGACAAAATCTGGATTCACTATGATGGCATTGAAGACGGCATCACTGACGAACTTGTCGCCGCTGGCTGGCCCAAAGACCACATTGTTCTGGCTTTCCATCCACCGGAAGTTCGAGAGTATACTGGATATGCGATCGCGTAACTTCTGTGGAACTTGTGTCGTATACGATAAATAAACATAACAGCCCTTATGCCTGCCAAAGACTTTTATCACGATACTGTCTGCACCGCCCTCATCAAAGACGGTTGGACAATTACTAACGATCCTTTCAAGCTCAGAGTTGGCGGACGTTCAGTCTACGTTGATTTGGGCGCAAAAAAGCTCTTCGCAGCCGAGAAGCAAGGGCGCAAAATTGCCGTAGAAATCAAAAGCTTCCTGGACCCATCACTTGTAAGCGAGTCAGAAAAGGCACTCGGTCAATACGATTTATACTATCTGATTATGGAGGATGAAGATCCAGAACGAGTCCTTTACCTAGCGATCGCCCAAACCGTATTTGCAGGTTTTTTCTCAGAAGCGATATGTCAAATGGTACTTCGTAAAAAAAGCATTAACCTGATTATTTTCGATTCAGAAACAGAGGAGATTGTTCAATGGATAGACTAAAATTTTATCAAGATACAGTTGAGAAAATTCTCAAAGATCATGCTGCTATCTCTTATAGTCATGGCGACATTCAGCAATATGTCATCATTGATGCCGAACGAACTCATTTTTTACTCTTCAATGAAGGTTGGGATCGTAAAAAGCGCGTTCACGGTTGCGTCACCCATGTCCAAATTATCGGAGACAAAATCTGGATTCATTATGACGGCATTGAAGACGGCATCACTGACGAACTCGTCGCTGCTGGTGTGCCCAAAGACCACATTGTTCTGGCTTTCCATCCACCCGAAGTCCGAGAGTATACTGGATATGCGATCGCATAGCTTCTCCTCTTGACCAAGATTTTAGATAATATCAGCATGAACTTGGAATATACTGCAATACGGTTTACTCCTATAGGGCGGGTTTTGCCTTGATACAGTCGATTATTTCATAAATTCGCTCGCTTAACCCGCCCCTACCGCAATATGGTTGACTTAAGAAATTCGTCAAAAAGCCTTAAGTAAACCGTATTGGAATATACTGTACAAATAATTTGCAAACGCTAAATTTCTGTCATCGCAACGATTTGAGCGACCGTTAATACCAACTGAGGAAACGTTGGAGAAACAATAATGGCTTCTCCTTGATATCGCAGTGCCTGATATTCACCATCGATTAAGCGGTTGATTGTCACCGTAGACTGTTTTGGAGAACCAATATACTGAACGCCTCCCAACCCTGCATAATCAACGATCCAATACTCCAGGATTCCTAAAGTTTCATACTCATTCAATTTGATGCGGTAATCATCCCGCCAATTCGTACTGACAACTTCGATCGCCAAGGGAGGTGGAATATAGGCGGCAGCAGAGGCAGAACTTTGACGCATTCTGACCCATTCTTCCTTGGCAAACACCACAATGTCGGCTTTACGACTCGATTCACTTTCTCCAGGGGCAGCGTTCAATCTGACTTGTTTACTTTGTCGAGGAATGTAGGGAAGGTTCAAGGATTGGCAATGATCTACCAAGAGACGACATAAACCATCGACGACATCCTCATGTTTGGCTGTGGGTTCACTCAGGGGCATGGCAACTCCATTGACTAGCTCAAATGACCTACCGGAGTCGTCATCCCAGTTGAGAAATTCCTCGAAGGAAAGGGTTTTTTGGGCGATCGCAATCATTGATATTAACCTTTTGCGTAGGTTGGCTCTCTGTTGTCTATTTCTAGCTTAACGTGAGGTAGAGAGATAGATCGCTGCTCTTGTAGGGTGCGTTAACGAAGTATACCGTAAACTTTGACACCTCTTCTCGATTTTACTGCCCGCGTCCTGGTTTGCAATCTACGAAACCTAATGCTTCTGTGTCGAGAAAACTGGCGATCGCCATTTCGATCGAAACTGCGATCGGATATTCAATTTCCGCAGCACGCGCGATCGGAGCCGCTGGAATTCGTTCTGGCAAGCGTCTCAAAATGACTTCGGCATCAGCAGGAGAAAGTTGTTCTTGAAGTTTGGCTTGCATGGCATTCACCTTTGGGTTGGAATTTGATAGATACATTCAAGCCACTACCCAACTCAGATTTAGCGGTCTAACGTTGGAGTTCAACGGCGGCGAAGCCGTCCGCTGCAACCACTTTTTATGCGTTAATCTCCAAGATGAATATGATGCTTAAATTCACTACCATCAATTGCATCTACGAAGGTTCTTCTAGCTTTTTCTAGGCTAAGGTAATAGTCGCTAAAACATAATGACAACTTATCCGCAAGCTTCCTTGAGCTGGGTACGGGAATCTGAATCTCGTTAATTCTTTTACCCACATCCTCGCGGTTTGTTTGCATGAAAACTATTCGCTGCCATTGTTCAACAACCTCATTCAATGTGAGGGCCCATAGCAGATAAAACTGATCAAATAAAGCGGTATTGGTTCTAATAACTATTACTTCTTTCGTTAGAACTGCTTTTTCTTGCCCCGGCATCATAACACAAAACTCTCCTATATTTTTTGATGCTCTCTCAGGCGAAATTAAATCATAAGCAACAAGACCAGAAAATTCTGCGCCCCAAAACTTTTTTGCCAATTCAATAGGGATCATATTCGTAGGGTTAATGTTTACATGACCTGCGCGGAGATCTGAAACCTTGATGTACGGTATTTCACCGAGTCTTTGATCAGAACTTGGGCTGCCATGCCCCCCAAACATCAATATTGATTTTTCTCTTTTCAACTGTCCAAGGGATTTTAGGGAAAGACCATCGTAGTCTGCAACTATGCGACCAATCCCTTCTAAGGTTTTACGGTCAAAGTATTTTGGAACATAGATATCAGATTCAACTATTTCACTTGTTGGACGGTAGAAAACTTCCTCCCTACTTAGATCTCCAGCTTTAATAAGATCACAGCATTCGGCTAGATCATCATCAATCTCTGAACTTGACCTGATCCCGGTTTCGGGGTTAACAATGTATTGTTCGTGCCCATCTTTATTGATGCCACAAGTTCTTGCGTTGACGATTAACGTTTCGCCCGTTTTAAACCAGCTAGGTTTATGCATTTATTCGCCCACCTTCTCAAAAATGTAGAAATTTGTCTTTGCACGACAAAACCCTTGAAAGGCTTCCATCGCAATATTTAGCATGCCTTTCAGTTCTAATTTACCTTCCAGCCAGCTTCTAAGCCAAGCGTATGAAGATGAAAACATGTATGTTTCAGGGAGAATAATTCCAAGCCGCCCTCCTTTTGCAAGTAAGTCGTAGCAGCGTTCTAGAAATAAAATTCCAATTTCTCTATCTTCGTAAATGGCTTTCGAGAATTCGAATGTGCCACCATCCGTTTTTTTGGGTTTTCGCGATATTGTGAATCCAGCTGCCTTTGCATCTACTTTTGAAACTGTCAATCCTTTGCCAAAAGGCGGATTTGTCACGATGCACGTAAAGGAGTTTGGCGTCAGGGCAGTTTGTAGCTCCTGAAAAGATGTTCTCCATAAATGCTTTCTGATTGAATCGCCAAGATAGGTATTAGTGCTTCCATCACCTATTGTTAGCATTATAGCTTTAGTCAATTTTACGTTTATCCGGTCTTTGTCGACACCAAATAAGTGCCGATTAGCCCAGCTTTTGGTATCACCATCAGACATAGCAGGATGGTTTTCAATTAACTGACGGAAACTTTCCAAAAGAAATCCACCCGTACCACAAGCTGGATCTAAAACTTTGTCGCTAGGTTTAATTTCAAGCAACTTTATTGCGCTTCGTATAACTGGGTACGGCGTATAATATTGTCCCTCTTCCGACTTAAGACTCGATGTTCTAAATATCTGAAAGGCTTCTGAGATCACACTAATTGATGTGTCTCTAAGTTTGAATTTTGATATCTCGTATGCGCAAGCGTGGATTGTATGGTCATCTAGATTGATGTTCTTGTCGACATCACTCAAAAATAAGTCGCTATGAGCTATGCGCATACCAGCAAACAATTCTTTTACTTTTTTTGCTGTATCAATATCACTATCCCAAACTTGGAATGGAACAGGAGCGCTCGGAGAATATTTAGCAATTTTGTCGCCTTCAAGTTTTGCTAACAATACGTTGCACAAATTGTTTAGTTGATCATCTCGCCTAGTGCTGAGCGTGTCTCTGCTAACTACAATGTTCAACAATCTTGAGAATGTTTTCTTTAAGTCTGCGGTGCTTGGCTCATCGAGATCTTTCCATGTCAGTCTGGTTTTCGTTGCGCGAATGAGACTGTCAGTTGGTTTCGGCAAAACCCCTTTTTTTTGAGTGTCGAACTTCCCGTCCGGCGTTCTATAAACGAGACTTGTATCGGCTCCGTTTGTCCATATTCCCAGAAGCACATATGGCTCTAGAGCCATGTATATCTCTAATTGATTGATACCTTCATTTATATTGGGTGCCTTAGTTTCAATTATTATTTGCAAATGCTGATATTCACCAAAATTTGACGGGTGATCGAAAATTGCAACATCAATGGGAAAAGACTTGAAGCTCTGCCCTTTTTCACGACGGCCTGCTTCACTTGGACTTTTAGGAACTCGCCACTCAGGCTCATATTGAAGCTGGTTTTTATCCCAGCCGAGCTTTATCAACTTATCAATCAGCGGAAGTCTTGTTTCTGTATGTTCGCTCATCTATTTCTTGTTCATATCGTCAATTTCCAAGTCTAGCCATTCTTCGATAATTTGCTCAAAACTCAAACCCGCAGCCAACAATTCTAGGATATCGATGACTCGAATCCGCATTCCCCGGATGCAGGGACGACCGCCACATTGTCTTGGGTTCACTGTGATTCTGTCAAACAGATAAGCAACGGATGCTGGCATTGGTTAAAATTGTTTGAAAC